>JARYLX010000258.1 GCA_029907415.1 Melioribacter sp. | reverse complement strand
TACCCTGAATCGTACCGCTTGCACCTACAAAAGCAACATAACCAACACCAGTTGTGGAATAAGCATTCCCACTATTATCAAATACACTTGGATTCCCTGTTAAATTAAGATTATAATTACCTACATCTAAGCTACCACTACTTATCGTTAAATCACCTGCAACTTCAATAGATGCTGTTAAGGTAACAACAGTACTTGCCCCTTTATTAACTGTTAGATTATTTAATACTAATGATGCACCTGGGTTAAAAGTCTGTGCTAAATTACCAGCAAAAACCAAGGTACCAGTACCTTGATCAACGTTACCTGGTGTATTATCTGTTCTATTAAATTGGTCACCATAAATTGTTAATGTATTTGAATTAAATTTTAATGCACCAGTAACACTTGAAGAAATTGTTAATGAACCATATAAAGATGTATTTGCATTTAAAGTTAATTTACCGCCAGAAGCAATTGTAACATTAGGTAATTCACCTGTTCCATTTTTTGTTACTATACCAGTAATATTCAACATACCTGAACCGACTGTAGAAGCAGTTGTTGAGATTATATTACCAGCATTAGTTAAAGTAACACCGCCCCCTGAGAGTGTTAATTGATATCCATTTAATTTAATAACCGAAGCAGCATTATTGTTACTTACAGTATTATTCGAAAAGGTAGCAGAAGCTAATAAATTTATTGTACCTCCACCATCATTATTTATAATTCCTGCATAGGTACCAGCACCAACTTCAATTGTTCCTGTAGAAGAGTTATTCAAACCAAATGTGAAATTTGATGTTGTTACACCACCAGCTAATGTAATTTTACCTGTTGAACTATTTTCTATAACTGTTCCAGGTGTACCTGTCGATGCTCTTGCACCACTAACTGCTTGAGCAAATGTAACGGTACCAGAACCTGAATTTGAAATTGCATTTGCATTAGGAGAATCGCTTGTAATAGAAACTACGCCATTAAATGTTGCATTACCGCTTGTTACAGAAATTTGTCCAGAAGAAAGAGCAACATTAGTATTTACAGTTAAAGTTTTGCCTGAAGAAATATTTACTGTTAAAGTACCGGTTCCTAAACTTGTTGGTAACTCAGGTCCTGCAGTAACATCTGATGTTGAAGTATAAGTTACATTAACATTGGTTGTGGTTGGTGTTTCAGTTATAGCACCCGCGCTCCTTGTAATAGTACCACCACTTGCAATAATAACATTCACACCAGTTATATTTAATGTACCGGTTGATAGAATCAAAGCATTAGCAGTAGAACCTAAATTAAATTTCTGGCTGCCATCTGCGCTTGCACCTAAATAAACAGTTTTACCTGCGCCCGGATTGATTGTCATACCATTTGTAATAACTACCGTATTTGATGCATTGAATGTCTGAGCAACAAAGTGAACTGCTTTTGTAACACTTACATTTGCTTCATTATAAGTATCTGCATCGATTCGAATAAAATCGCCGTCAGCAGCCACACTCAATGCCTTAGCAATTGTTTTATACGGGGTTAGAGCAGAACCGTCGCCCGTAATATCGTTACCATTTGTATTACTTACATAGATAGTGCTTTGTGCAAAAGCCACACTTGAGATTAGTGTAAGTAACACAAATAGGAAACTTAATTTTTTAAGGATATTCTTCATTTTTTTCTCCCTAATTGGTTGAGAAATATTTTTTACTAAAAAAGTGTATTATTTACACACACAAACAAACTTTGACAAGCTCCGTTTGGATAAGCCCTCGTCCTTAAGTCGGTCTTAGTTTTTTCATTCGGTTTTTCCTCCTTATTTTGTTTGTTAATGTTGTTAATTAATATAATCATAATCTATTGTTATATTGTAAGAAAAAATCTCAATAAAGGAATAATGGAATATTGGAATATTGGAATAATGGGCTGATCACATTTTTCCATAATTCCATTTTTCCAATTCCCTTCCAATTATAATTCAACAAAACTGTCCTCCCATTCTTTTTTCATTTGTTTTTCTTGTAACGATTTTATCAAACTTAATCAATTCGTTTTCAACCTTATAATGCAAAACATCAAATTTTTCAAAGTCTTTTTCATTAATAACATTTATTTCTTTTAATGATATCATAGCTGCATTTAATTCACCGCATGAACCTAAAGATATATTAAGAAAGTTTAGATATTCTCTTAAATTTTTTCTGCAATATCCTTCACTAATATTTCTGATAATACTATTAGCTGCATCTAAAATATTATTCCTTATTTTGTTTATTTCATAAGGAAGATTTTTTGTAATATTATAAATCAATTTGAATAACTCCATTGCATCTTGCCATACTCTTAATTTTGTAAATCCTCTGTTTATATTTTTTCTAATCAATTCAGTACCTCAAAATAACAGCTCGATGGAAATAAGAATAATGGAATATTGGAATGGTGGAATATTGGAATAATGGGATGTTGGGGAGCTCCCATTTTTCCATAATTCCATTTTTCAATCCTTCCATTATTTTCCCCCATTTTTCCATTATTCCAATTTTCCATTTTTCCAATTTATATTTTCTCTTTTATTCTTGTTTTTCAATAACTTACAAAATTTATGTAGAGTTTTGGTTTAAAATAATAGATGCTTTTAAACTTGTCAACAATTTTTTTAAATAATTTTTCATTTTCGTGTAATAAGTTAGTCATTTCAAATCACCTTGTCAAACTTTTTTTCTTTATGTTTTTGTTAACAATAACCAAAATCACAAAGCTTGTTAAATTTATTTCAACGACTCTGCATTAATTTGTGTTATTTTTGTTTCTCGCAGATTTGTATTGTTATCATTAATCTCATTCATTCTTTCTTCCCGTCATTCTGAGGAGACCCACCGTTAGGTGGTCGACGAAGAATCTAATTCCATTTTTTGTTTTATTGAGATTCTTCATTCCGCTTCGCTCCATTCAGAATGACTGCGTTATTCCTTCCTGTCATTCTGAGGAGTCCCGCCGATAGGCGGACGACGAAGAATCTAATTCCATTTTTTGTTTTTATGAGATTCTTCCTCGCCTTCGGCGAGTCAGAATGACAATTCTACTTTCCTTGTCATTCCATCTCACTTCATTCAGAATGACTATGCAAGTCATCTTACCTGCATGAAAAAATTTTTACACCATTATGAAAAGAACAATATACACTATCAACTAAATGATTCAAAAAAATTCCATGCTCGACTATGCCTGCTCTTTCGTTCAATTTATTTGCAAGTTCTGCTGGATCTTCTATCTCACCAAAATTTACATCAAGTATATAATTTCCTTCATCAGTAATATAAAATTCACCATCTTCATTTTTTCTTTCTTTAACTTCTGCACCTAAGGATTTCAAATAATTTTTTTCACTTTCAAATGCAAATTGTAAAACTTCAACTGGGACAGAAAAATTTTTTCCTAATCTATTTGAAAGTTTTGATTCATCAACAACAACCAAAAATTTTTTTGTATTTTGAGCAATAACTTTTTCGTGCAGCAATGCACCGCCGCCGCCTTTAATCAAGTTCAAATCCGTATCTACTTCGTCAGCCCCATCAATTGTAATATCAATTGGTTGATTGTGTTGATTTTTAAGATAAAGTTCATTTAAAGACATCACAGGGATGCCAAGACTAATGGCAAGTTCTTCGGTTCTTTTTGATGTTGGGATACCGTAGATATTGTTCAAATTTCCTTCCCTGATTTTTTGTGCTATTTTTTCAATTGCAAATTTAGCTGTAGAGCCCGTGCCTAAGCCGACAATCATTCCATCTTTTATTTCATCAACTGCTTTTTCGGCAGCTAATTTCTTCAGTAAATTTTTATCCATTCTGCAATTCCGAGTTTAGTTTTAAAGAAATAATTGTGCCAGAAGAAAAATCTTAATTTTTTGTTTATAAATTTAGAATAATTTTTAATGGCATGCGAATAATTTTCGTATGTGAGGTAAAAAGTTACATGGGATTAATGAATTGGGGTATTAAGAGGATTTGGAATGATGGAATATTGGAATGATGGGAAATTTTAATTCTGAGGAGTCTTGCCAATGGCAAACGACGAAGAATCTAAACCTAATTTTTTGTTTTTAATAGATTCTTCCTCGCCTTCGGCGAGTCAGAATGACAATTAAAATTTTTCCTGTCATTCTGAGGAGTCCCACCGATAGGCGGACGACGAAGAATCTAATCCTTTTTGTTTTAGA
>JARYLX010000257.1 GCA_029907415.1 Melioribacter sp. | reverse complement strand
ATAAGTGTATGTAATAATTGGTCATTTATTCTTCATATTTTGTTTTGAATCCCTTCATCATCCATTTTTTAGCAAGTAATAAACCAAGTGGACTTATTATTGCAATACATCCATAAACAAACCACATAAACTCTGTATTCATTTGTGAAGGAGGAGTATTGGCTGGACAATACTTCATTAAAAACCAGCCTGAATATAAACTTGTAATTATTTTTGTAAGAAACCATGGAAATTGTCCAATTCCCATATAAATACCTGTCATATTTTTTGGAGCTATCTCTGCAACCCACTGCAAAAATCTTGGCTGCCACATTGCTTCACCAATTGTCATAATAATTAAATATGCCATCAGAGTATTTATTGTTGGACCTAATGCAAGTATAAAAGTTGGCGATGCCATTACAAATGTTCCTATTATCATCATATTGTAAGTATTTTTTTGTGAGGTTAATGCAGCAACAATTGGAGTTAATATGAAAATTAAAATTGGATTTAGATTTACAAAAAATTCAAAATTATCCTGAACAAATCCTTCAAATGCTCTGCTTGTATAAAGAGGGAGTGTTAACCAGTTATGTGCAAACAATGTTTGAACTGGAATTAAAATGAAAATAAAGTATAAAAATCTTTTATCCTTGAGAGGAAAGTTTTTAACATAAAATCTAACTTTTTCTTTTAATGTCATATTGCTTAAAGTATCATCATCTTTTTCTTCGTTTAACTTATCTTTACTTACTTCTACCACTGCTTCTTCATAAGCTTTTTTCGTAATAACGAAATAAACAACTAGAATTCCAACTACTGTTAAAGCTACATATAACCAGAACACACCAAGAATTGTATATGCTTTACGAACAGGTGGCGATATTATTCCCGGCAAAAATCCACCAAGATTCATCAATGCATAAAGCATTGCATATCCCATAGCAGCAGTTTTTTCATTTGTTAATTTTTTTACACCTGCATAACATGCGGGCTGATAAATACCATAACCTAAAATAATTCCTAAAATTCCAAGCATAGCAATTATATGAGCAGAATTCCACAATCCAGGCACTCCAAAATTTGGTGCAATTGTTAATAAAATTCTGCCTGCAAGCATAAATGATAAAGCAATTAATAATGATTTCCTCAACCCAATCCAATCAACCGTAGCACCTAAAAAAAGCATGCTCAATGTTATACCTGCTGTTAATACTCCTACCATATTTCCGGCATGTATATCATTTAGCTTGATGTATTCATTAAAATAAATTGCTAACAAACCCACTATTCCGAAATATGTAATTCCTTCAATAACATATGAAAGATTTAATCCAAATAATGCTCTTGAAGTATGAAGCAAATCTTTAAAAGGCTGAGTAATTTCTTGAAATGTCTTTTTAAGAATATTTTCCGAATTATAGCTTTCCATATTTACACCCATATAAATGATTTTTAGGATAATGTTTATTTACTAACATTTTGTTTTCATATAATATTAACTTCATATCCTAAATCAATATTAAACTTGTTTTTTACTGCCTGTTTAATTTCATCAGCAAAATTTTTTATTTCTTCACCTGTTGCATTTCCATAATTAATTATTACAAGTGCCTGTTTTTCATAGGTGCCTGTATTGCCTTGGCGTTTTCCTTTGTATCCACATTTCTCAATTAGCCAAGCAGCTGGAATTTTGTATTTATCATTGATTTGATGATAAGGTATGTCAGGATATTCTTTTTTAATTAATTCTAAAAGTGTAAAGTCGATTTCTGGATTTTTAAAAAAACTTCCTGCATTGCCAAGTTTTGTGTAATCCGGCAATTTACTTTTTCTAATGTTTATTATAGCATCACGAACATCTTGAATACTAATTGTATGATAATCTCTTCCCTGAAAATAATTTTGAATATCTCTATAACTTATGTTCAGTACTTTTTCTTTTTTTAATCTTAATACAACTGAAGTGATAATAAATTTATTTTTCAACTCATTCTTAAAAATACTATCTCTGTAATTGAATAAACATTCATCCCGGTATAATATTTTCTTTTCATTTTTATCAAGAATGTAACCCTCAACATAATCTATAACATTACTAATTTCAGCACCATAGGCCCCAATATTTTGAACAGGTGCTGCTCCAGCTGTTCCAGGTATTAATGATAAATTTTCAATTCCATAATAATTTTTTTTAACTGTATAGCTTACTAAATCATCCCAAACAACTCCGGCGTCAGCTTTAATTATAACATGATTCTCATTTTCAAAAAGTACTTTTATTTCACTGCTTATATATTTAATTATAAATCCATCATAATCTTTTGTGAATAAAATATTGCTGCCAGCTCCTAAAATTAGAACATTCTTTTGACCTTGAATTTCATTTATTAATTCAGTCAATTCATGTTCATTAAAAACTTCTAAAAAATATTTTGCTTTAACATCAATATTAAAAGTATTGAGATGCTTTAATGAATAATTTTCATATAGATTCATGAATTTACCTTGTATGAAATAAGGAATGATATTTCCGTGGAGGATTTATTAATCTTGCATTTAACATTTTTGGTTATCTCTGAACAAATTATATTTTATTCCTATTCAAAATATAAAGTTGTTATCGAGTTTTTTCCAATTAATATTTTGAATATTATTCCCATTTGATTGAAAAAGAATTGCTCCTTCTTTATCCGTCCTAAAAATTTTAATATCTCTTTTTGTTAATCTTTCAATAACATCTTTATCTGGATGATTAAACATATTAGATATCCCAGCTGAAATAACAGCATATTTCGGTTCGACATAATTCAGAAAAATATTACTGGTTCCAGTTTTACTTCCATGATGACTGACTTTTAATAAATCTGATTTAAGAAATTTATTGTATTTTTTTACATAGTCAATCTCAGCTTTTTTGCTAATATCTCCAGTAAATAAAAATGATGTATTCCCATATTTTATTTTTAATACTCCGCTTCTATCATTAGAATTTTTGTAATTGAATGAATCGGATAGAATATAAATTCTCACATTGCCAATATTCAAAATATTTTTTGAATAGTATTTATATGGAATTGAAAAGTAATTTAAAAAAGCTTCAAAACTTTTGTCTTCTTTATTCAGAGAATCTAAAGGAGGTTTATAAATAAATTTTATCTTATGATTTTTAATTAAAGACAATAATCCACGATAGTGGTCAGAATCGACATGAGAAATTAAAGCATAATCAATTTTCTTAATTCCCAAATATTCAATCAAAGGCATAATAATTCGTTTCCCATTATCAAAAAATTTATTTGCATTGCCAGCATCTATTAGAGCAGTTTTCCCATTAGGAAATTTAATTAAATATGAATCCCCCTGTCCGACATCAATTGCCATTATTGAGAACAAATTATCTGGCAAATAATTAACATCATCTAATTTTGACCATATAATAAAATTACATGTAATAAAAATTACGATTATAATTTTTGCTTTTATCGATTGAAATTTTTTCCACAAAAAAATTATTGATGCAATACTTGTGTAATAAGCAATTATATCAATTACTGAAAAATTAGTAACAGGTAAATATGCAGCATTAAGGTTTCCGAATTTATTAGTAACAAAAAATATAATGTATGTTAACAATTCATTAGAACAAGCATAGTATGAACATAATACTGGTGATATAAAAGAAATTATGATTGTAAAAATTCCCAGACCAATAATTATCCCAACTAAAGGAATTACAATCAAGTTTGCAATTAATGAAATTAATGACAACTTATTAAAATAAATTAGAACAAAAGGAATGGTCCCTATCTGTGCAGCTAATGATAAAGCTATGAACAATAATGTATTATTAAGAATATTAGATTTAATCTTTAGTTGCTGAATTGAATTTCTTAATACAGGATAAAAAATCAAAATAGATATTACAGCTGCAAAAGAAAGCTGAAAACCTGAATTGAAAAGTTCGTCAGGATTTATTAATAATATAGCAAAAGCAGCAAGTGCAATTGCATTAAAACTGTTATATCTTCTACCTGACATTAAGCTTAATATAATTATAATGCCCATAATTGTGGCACGAACAACAGATGGCGGAGCATTTGTTAAAATCATAAATAAAATTAAACCTATTATTGTAAATGAATATTTTAAGAAAATATTCAGTCGTTGAAATAAAAAAATAAATATGAGTGAGATAAATCCAACATGCAACCCTGATACCGCTAAAACATGA
>JARYLX010000256.1 GCA_029907415.1 Melioribacter sp. | reverse complement strand
GTATATGCCAAACCATGACGACATTCATACTTATCGAGTGCAACACGCATTGGCTTCCACATTGGATTCCAAACAACATCACCATCTTTGATATACAAATAACGACCATTGCTGTCCATTGGAATATTATTATAACGATAGCGAGTTAAACGCAATTTTCGAGCATCTTTATAAAAACAATATCCGCCTGCAGTGTTTGAAATTATACCAAAAAAATTTTCTGTTCCTAAATAATTAATCCACGGCAATGGAGTATCTGGTCTATTAATTACATATTCTTTTTGATTATCATCAAAATATCCGTATTTCATTTTTACTCCTGTATTAAAATTATTTTTTAATCTATTAAGGAATCAAAAATTGGTTTGTTCAGTGATTTTATTTTGTTCCTAATTAACAATCCAGATTCAGTAAGGTCTGATTCTTCCCAATTACCATTTGGTTTATTATCAACTTTTAATGCTGCTGATGTTTCCTTTTTATCGGCAATAGACCAATTGCACCAGCTCAATTTATTTTCTTCCATAAAGTTTATCCATTTTTCTACTTCTTCATAATCGAGATAACCGCTACCAGTATATTCGCAAGTTCCAAATTCACTTACAAAAATTGCAATCCCATTATCAAGAGCTTTTTTGGCTTTGTCCCTTAATTCTTGTTTATGACTTGCTGAATAAAAATGGAGTGCATATGCAATATTGTCGAAATTAAGCGGGTCTTCTGAAGCAATATCAACATCCTGCGACCAAGTAGTAGTGCCAACAATTATAAGATTGTCTGAATCAATTTCTCGAATACTTTTAATAACAGCTTCAGCATAAGGTTTTACATCATCTTTCCAGGATACTTTCATTGGTTCATTATAAATTTCATAAATCAAATTCGGTTTATCGCCGTATAGTTCAGCTATTTGTTTGAAAAATTTAATTGCAAGTTCAGGATGTTTATGAGCATTATGGTCGTGCCAATCAACAATCACATAAATACCTAAATCAATGCATGCTTCTATTACATTTTTAACTTTCTCAAATTCAATTTCTGGATTTTCAATGTATCCCATCTTTCCATCTGCTTCTTCAATTCCCATCGATGCTCTAACCACAGTGCAATTCCAATCATCACGCAGCCATTTGATGCAATCATAATTATAATATTTCCCCATTAATTGACTCCAGAATAAACTCATTCCTCTTAATATCAAAGGATTACCATCTTTATCCAGAATTTTATTTTCTTCAACACGAATTTGACCAAATTTATCTACAATTGTCTTTGAGGTTTGTGGATATAAATTCATTGAAAGAATTATTATCAGAAAAATTATTAAAAAAGATTTTTTTAATGTAAAATTATGTGACAAATAATTTTGGGTTGAAAATTTTTCTTTTGAAATATTCATATCATCACCATTTACATTTCTTATAAAAAATTTTATTTAACAAACTTAAGTAAAAGAATAATAAATAATTATCTGCATGTTTTTTTATCTCTCACAGATTTCACTGATTTATGCAGATTTCCCGCTGAATTGCCGGGTAACTATAAATTAATTCACTATTCAAAATTTTATTTTTCTTCAACCAAAGCAGGTTCGATAGCTGGTATAATTAATTCAGTATGTTGCTGACCATAATTTTCTTCAAGTTTATTCCACCAGTTTAGTTTTAATATCAAAGAAGTTATTAATAGAACAGACAAACTAATTAACATAGATTTGAATTCACGTATAACCAAAAATACTGGGGTACACATCAATGTAATTTGCCATGCCATTCCAACAAGGATATTGAACATATCACGTTTGAAATTTTTATTTGCTTCGAATTGCGGATCTATCTTTTTTACTTTTTCATAAATTGGTTTCCAAAAACCCCATGGACGAACATTATGATAAAATTTCATCAATACTGTATCATCTTCAGGTTTAGTCAATAATGTTGCTACTACACATCCAACTATTGAATTAAAAAATATAATCGGGAATGAGTTCATACTCGGATTGGCAGGCAAGGGCCAATTATTTATGAATGTAATTAATCCAATTTTTTCCAGTAATAATAAAATTAAAGATGTTGACATACCTGCAACCATTCCCCAGAAATAACCATATCCATTAAATCGCCACCAGTACCATTTCAAAACATTAGCAGCAGTATAACCACCCCACAGCGATGCGACTATCCAAAGTGCAATTTGATTTATTGATTCAACAAAAAATCCAATGCTAATACCAACTATAACAACTCCAAGCGAAGCAAGGTAGCTCATTTTTACATACTTTTTGGGTTCTGCATTTGGCTTAATATAACGTTTATAAATATCATTAACAATGTAAGCTGGTGCAGCATTTACTGTTGCAGCAAAGTTGCTCATGAATGCAGCTATGAATCCAGCCATTAAAAGGCCAAGTAATCCTGCAGGAACATAATTAGCTAAAACTTCCGGCAAGATTGCCTCAAAGTCAGGACTTGTAATTGAACTTTTATATAATGAATCAAAATTTGTTAAAGCAAGTACTGTTAATCCAGCTGCCATAAAATATCGAGTTGGGTTAAGCACAACACTGACAAGTGAATTCATCTTTGCTGCTTCTTTAGGACTTCTTGTAGAAAGTATTCGTTGCATGTCATAATTTGGTGCTGGTCCAGCAGCAGCAACAAAAAATCCTTTAAATAACATCATGCCAAAAAATAATCCAAAGAGCGAGTAACCATCATTTGCTATCCAGTTATTGAAAGCTTTTACTTTTGTAGCCACAGCAGAATTTACAGTTGACCAATCCAATCCCAGATTCCATCCAAAAGCCATACTTTTCCAGCCTTCTGGGATTACACTATTAATCATTTCAGGAGAAACATGATACATTGCAATAATTCCAATTGCTATAGCAGATACTGAAAGAATGCAGTATTGCAAAACTTCTGTTGCAACAACACTCATCATCCCGCCTTTAACAACATACAGAGTTGTTAATCCCATTAAAATTAGTGCATAGAGATTAGCATTTATTTGAGGGTATTGAACCAATGTTTCTGGATTTGTAATTATAGGCGGCAAAAATGCAGCAGCAAATTTTCCAATACCTTTAAAACCATATGATAAAAATCCGATTACACTAATTAAAGCATAAATCACTACAATAAAATGTGAAAGGGTAGCTCCTTTATCTGTGCCAAACCTTGTTTTAATCCATTCAGCTCCAGTCATTACATTAGATCTTCTCAACCACGGTGATAAATAAACCATCAAAAATATTTGATTAAAGACAGGCCATATCCAAGGAATCCACATACTTTTTAATCCATAAACAGAAAGCCAGTAAACTATAAGCATTGTTCCTGCAATATCAAACATACCTGATGCATCTGATACTCCAAGCATCCACCAGGGAAGGCGATTACCTCCAAGAAAATAATTATGTATATCCTTAGAAGCTCTTTTTGAAATATAAAATCCTATAAAAATTGTCGTTGTTAAATAAAGCAGTATGATTGTGATATCAATAATATGAAGGTGCATGTTGAATACTCCAAAGATTGAAAAATTAATATAAAAAAAGTCTGTGCCTTTGCTTTTGGCAACAGGCACAGACAAGTATGCATCAATAACTAATTATTTGAGAAGCATCATCTTTCTAGCAACAGTTATATTGCCAGCATTAAGTTGATAGAAATAAACACCACTTGAAAGATTTTGAGCATTAAATTTAACTGTGTAAGTTCCTGCATCTTTTGTTTCGTTTACTAATTCAGCTACTTGATTACCTAAAATATCATAAACTGCAAGTTTTACTTTTTCTGTCTTTGGGATTGAAAATGTAATCTGTGTAGTCGGGTTAAATGGATTGGGATAATTTTGTTCGAGTCTGTAATCTGTAACAATTGGGTGAGATTTTTCTTGCACACCTACTACTAATGGAGCCCCAAGAACTGCAGTTCCAAATAATCTAGGTTCGAGCCATGAATTATCACCATTTTCCAGCCACCATTTATTAATTGATTCACGATGGTCTCCATCATTATCGTTCTGTTGAACTTCAAGACCAATCACAGTGCCTTCAACAGCCGGGATTAATAAATTCTCTAATGGAATTTTAAATTCTACATTATAACCTAAGTCGGTATCAACAATCTTGAATTCAATTCCATCAAATTTTTTCAGTCCTGCTGCGTTTATGTTATTTAGATTCCCGGCTTCATTACCAATAAATTCATGACGGAATGCAAGATGAATATCATCTTTATTATCATAGCTTGCACCTTTACTATTA
>JARYLX010000255.1 GCA_029907415.1 Melioribacter sp. | reverse complement strand
TTTTATGCAATTGAAAAAAGCTGTTCCAGAAGGTGAGATATTTTTGAATTCTATGTCTGAAGATGAAAATTTATGGATTGTAAGTGTCTCGAGAGATGTAGATCCAGGTTCCACTTATTTGTTCAACAGAATAACAGGCAAAGCTGAACTGCTCTATAAATCAAGACCAAACTTACCTACAGAATATCTTGCTGAGATGAAACCAATTAAATATAAAGCTAAGGATGGATTGTTAATTCCTGCATACTTAGTGTTGCCTAAAGGTATTACACCAAAAAAACTGCCAGCAATTGTATTTCCTCATGGGGGTCCATGGGCTCGTGATTTTTGGGGTTACAATCCTTTCGCACAATTTTTAGCTAACAGAGGTTATGCAGTATTATTGCCAAACTTTAGAGGTTCTACAGGTTACGGTAAAAAATTTTTGAATGCAGGAAATAAGCAATGGGGAAGAGGTGCAATGCAGCAGGATATTACTGATGGTGTGAATTATTTAATTAAAGAAGGAATTGCTGACCCAAAAAGAATAGGAATTGCAGGAGGTTCATATGGTGGATATGCAACATTAGCAGGTTTGGCATTTACTCCTGATTTATATGCTGCAGGGTTTGATATTGTAGGACCATCAAATATTATTACATTATTGAATTCAATTCCACCATACTGGGCTCCAGTAAAGAAAATTTTTACTGTGAGAGTTGGAGACCCGGATAATCCCCAAGAAAGGAAAATGCTTGAAGAACAATCACCGCTTAATTATGCAAGCAATATCAAAGCTCCATTATTTGTTGTGCAGGGAGCTAATGACCCCCGTGTTAAAAAAGCTGAATCAGACCAAATTGTAGTAGCTTTGAGAAATTTAGGAAGACAGGTTGAATATATCGTTGCCCCTGATGAGGGACATGGATTTCTCGGTAAAGAAAATCGACTTGCAATGATAGTAGCAATGGAGAAATTTTTTGCTAAACATTTAGGCGGAAGAATGCAGGAAGATGTTAAACCAGAAATACAAAAAAGACTTGATGAGATAACCGTTGATATTAAAACTGTTACAATGCCAAAACAAGAAACTGTTAGTAGTATTCTTACTACTTTTGATGGTTCAGTAATTCAATCATCATTGTTAAATTATCTTGTTAAGATTGAAACAAGAGGTCAAAAATTTGAAATGAATGTAAGCAGAGAAATAACAAAATCTGAACTCAATGGAAGAAGTGTTTTTGTTATAGTTGATGCAGCAACAGGCATGATGGGAGGAAATGATACATTAATAGTTGATGCAAATACATTATTGCCAATAAAAAGAAATATCAAACAGGGACCAGCTACTATTCATTTAACATTTAGTCCGGATAAAGTAGAAGGGCAAATTGAAGCCGGTCCCCAAAAAATGCCTGTAAACATAAAAATTGATTCTCCAGTTTTAACAGAGGGAGCTGGAGTAGAATTAGCATTGAGGTCTTTGCCATTAGCAGAAGGATATAAAACATCATACAAACAAGTTGATATAATGAAAGCAAATGTGCAGACAATGATTATTGAAGTAACCGGTAAAGAAAAAGTAACACTTCCATCAGGAGAGTATGAAACATATAAAATTTTGGTTAAACCAGCAGAAAGTGATGAAGGTGCACAAACTTTATGGCTTGATGTTACAACAAAAACATTGGTAAAATCTGAATCCAAACTTGGCGCAATGATGGGAGGTGGTACAGTAACAGTTGAATTAACGAAATAAATTAGAATTATGATATATTATAATAAAAAGAAAAATTGTTAGCTTGTTTTTAAATTAAAAAGCAAATTAGTAGATAAAAAAGTTAGTAGAAAAAGACGGCCTATAGGTCGTCTTTTTTTATGAGATTGTATGAGAATTATAAATCGAAATTTATTTTGTTTATAAATGTTTTGAAATTATTGTCTTTTCATAAAAGCCAGATAAATATCACATTACAATTGATGTTTTTATACAATCTGTATATTAGGGGTAATAATGAATTAACATAAGATATAATGTTTAACCAAGTTGAGGGTATATCTCAAAAAAATTTAAAGTCAATTTTGAAAAACTTCTCTTTCAATACTCTTATAAATTAGCAAAAGAGGAAATTGTTATAGCACTTATATTCATTCGAATATCAATGAAGTTATTAATGTTATAAGATTTCTTAAATATATAATCTAATTTGTCTAATTCCCATTAAAAGCTTTTTAACTTGAGGGTAACATGATTGAAAATTTTTTCAGTCAATTCAACCTAAAAGTAGTTAATTATAAAATTTATGATTCAGAGAATATATTCAATGGATTAGCTGAGGAACTTTACAAAGGTAAAACTAAGAAGTGTATTTTATTGAGAAAAATTGTTAATAAGTGTAAAAAAAAATTATTGCAAGAAAATAATTATGATGATTTAAAATTATTAAATGAAATTAGGTCTATAATTAATGGTAAATGGTTAGAGATTTATACATGCTTTCTGCTTTTCAAGATAATTAATGAATGTGCTATATACTTTAGCCACATTAATTATCAAATTTATTATGATGTTGAACTTACAAGTATCTATAATAATAAACATTATGAACTGGACGTTATCGCAGTAATAGAAAATTATATTTACTGGATTGAATGTAAAAGTGGTAGTTTTGATGAGAGTGATATAAAAAAATATTCAGCTATCAAAGAGAGACTTGAATTTGATGATAATCATGCATTTTGTGTTTTGCATTTGGCTAATCCTAAATACTGTCAAAAAATTGAAGAGAAGTATGATTTTCGAACAATTACATCAGAACAATTTTTCACAATCCTTTGGAAATGTATTTTTAATGATTTATATAAAATTAGAGATGAGTTAGATTTGATTATTAAAAATGAAAATTAAAATCATCTTGTGTGTGTATCTAAGATTACAACTATAATTACAAACAAGTGTTATTTCTTTTTCTTATAAAATTGAAATACCTGGAGATTAAATTTTTTTGACATTAAAAAGAGTGCATGATACTATTCTTGGAGATTTAAAATTTTCGAAGCAGAGATTTTAGGTAGGTTTTAGTTGTCCATTGAGGGCTTATAAATATTTTCGAAATATTTCTTTTCTTCACAAGTCATTAATTACATAATAATTTTGGTATAAATAATTTCTGTTCTTTTTGTCATTCCGAGTGCGGTTAAAATTGTGATTCGCTGAATTTCGAGGGCATTCAGTTCAGAATCACATTTTGCCGCACTTCTTCTTCTAGTAAAAACAATTAGGAAAATTTATGGCAAATAATATCAAAAAATTAAAGGCTCATAAATGCAGTATTAAAGAATGTATGAATCTTGTTAAATTCAAAGGCTCTTTCTGCAACAATTGTATAAACAAAATATGCGATGAAGATTATGTTATTATTCTCTGTCCTATATGTGAAACTTTGCTTGATGTAATTAAATTAGAAGAGTGTTATGAAAGTGATAATAACAAAATTAAATATTGCATTTGCTGTGATTGCTTTTCTCAGTTTGAAATAATTCAAGGAGATGATGAACCTTTAGATGAATAATATCAAAATAGTTAATATTTGGTATGCAAGTTATTTAAGGTAAGATTTCATATGTCTAAAATTGTTGAACCAATTATAGCCCCAAAAAATAATTTTACTAGAACCTGTGAAATAAGTTTATTGAAGTTAATACTTGTCGCAACTTTTCATCTTACAATTTGCAAAAACTAGATTCGTGATGCGCTCAAATACTTTCCAAATTATTATATTTAATTTTAATTGTAGCCATCGGTTTTTCATAGATTTCTAAAATAAAAAGCATCATCATTCGAAGAGGCTTTTTACTTAGTAGCGGGGGTAGGACTTGAACCTACAATTCGCCGTTGGCGAATTATGAGCCCGATGAGTGATTAAGGATTTTTTTAATAAAATTTCTTCCTGCACCTGTTTTAAGCCATCGTTCACGTTTTCTTGCTTCAGAGAGTGAAGGGAAATATTCTGAATGAATGAGTTTCCAGTTGGTTCCTCTTTTAGTCCATCCAGCTTTGTGGTTGTTGTGTTGATTGAGACGTTTTGGTAAGTCAGTAGTGCAGCCTACATAAATGTGACCTTGCTGACTTTGTATGATGTAGACAACTGGCATTAAAGTAAGGTGTATTTTTTTAATACTAACAGCCCGAGTAGAAGATCAAGTTCGTAAGATTAGTAGCGGGGGTAGGACTTGAACCTACAATTCGCCGTTGGCGAATTATGAGCCCGATGAGTGATTAAGGATTTTT
>JARYLX010000254.1 GCA_029907415.1 Melioribacter sp. | reverse complement strand
GAACATGATAATTGTGGTGTAGGGTTCGTTGCTAAACTTGATGGTATTCCTACCCATAGAATTGTAACCGATTCAATTTCTGTGTTAATTAATCTTGAACACCGCGGGGCAACGGGTGGGGATAAATCTACAGGCGATGGTGCTGGTATTATGGTTCAGCTACCCGATAAATTTTTCAGAAACGAAGTCGGTGAAATTAAAATTCCGCAGATGGGTGATTATGCAGTTGGTATGGTATTTCTTCCAAGCAATAATAAACTTTCATATAAATGTCAAAAAATTGTTGAAAAAATTACAATGGAAGAAGGTTGTGATGTTTTAGGGTGGAGACAAGTACCGACTGATAATTCCATTATAGGTGACTTAGCTAAAAAAACTGAACCTAAAATTTATCAATTATTCATACATCGTGGTAAAATTCTAAAAGATGATTTTGAAAGAAAACTTTATGTTATTAGAAGATTAGCAGAAAAAGAAATTGCCTCCTTAGAAGAGGATACAAGCCAATTTTATATCGCAAGTTTATCTTCAAATAGAATTGTATATAAAGGTTTGTTGTCGGCACATCAACTTACTACTTACTATCCTGATCTTTCTAATGAAAATTTTGTATCGTGTTATGGAGTTGTTCATCAAAGATATAGCACTAATACTTTGCCGACATGGAATCTTGCACAACCATTCAGGTTTATGGCTCATAATGGTGAAATAAATACATTGAGTGGAAATATAAATCGAATGAAGGCACGTGAGCCGTTGTTGAAATCAGAATTGTTTGGTGATGATATTGAAAAAATAAAACCAATAATTGTAGAATCAGGAAGTGATTCTGCAATATTTGATAATGTTCTCGAACTGCTCGTGCTTGCAGGCCGTTCTATTCCACATGCTATGATGATGATGGTTCCGGAAGCATATGGACCAAAAATTCAAATGAGTGAAGATAAAAGAGCTTTTTATGATTTTCATTCTTCAATTATGGAACCATGGGATGGACCAGCTGCTATTGTATTTTGTGATTCGAGATTTCTTGGTGGTATCCTGGATAGAAATGGTCTTAGACCAGCAAGATATACTATAACTCGTGATGGTCTTGTTGTTCTTGCATCTGAAAGTGGTGTGCTTGATATTCCACCAGAAGACATGATTAAAAGAAGTCGCCTGTCGCCAGGTAAAATGTTACTTGTTGATTTTATGCAAAATAGAGTTGTGCCAGATAAAGAAATAAAAGCTAAAATATCAAGACAAAAACCATATAGAAGGTGGATAAAAGATAATATAATTACACTAAGAGGATTATATAATCCATCTTCTGCTCCAACAGAAAAAGAAGAAATTTTGATTAAAAAACAGAAAGTATTTGGTTATACTGATGAAGAATTAAAATTAATTATTACTCCGATGGCATCCCGCAGTCAGGAAGCTGTAGGTGCTATGGGAAACGATACTCCTCTTGCAATTTTATCGAATAGACCAAATTTACTTTTTTATTACTTTAAACAAAGATTTGCTCAGGTTACAAATCCACCAATTGACCCTCTTAGAGAAGAATTAGTAATGTCTCTTGAAAGTTTTGCAGGTGGAGAAGGAAATTTATTGGCAGAAGCTCCAGAAAACTTTAGAGGTTTCAAATTCTCTCATCCTGTTTTAACTACTGATGACCTTAAAAAAATTGAACAGGCAAACCACCCAAGTGTAAAAGTAAAATATATTGACATGCTTTTCGATAAACACGGCGGCGATAATGCAATGGAGTTTGCCCTTGATTCAATTTTTCAAAGTGCTGAAAAATATATAGAGGAAGGAACAACATTGATTATTCTTTCCGACAGAAATGTTAATGAAGAAAAAGTTCCAATTCCTTCTTTATTGGCTGTTGCAGGATTACATCACTACTTGATTAGAAAGGGTTTGAGAACAAAAGCAAGTATAATTGTTGACTCCGGCGAAGTAAGAGAAGTAATGAACTTTGCTCTGCTTATTAGTTATGGTGCCGATGCAATTTGTCCTTATCTTGCTTTAAATACTGTAAGGTATCTTGCTGAAAATAATTTATTAGAACAAAAATTAAAACCAGAAGAAGCAATTGACTCATACATAATTGCAGTTAAAAAAGGTTTGCTTAAAACAATGAGCAGATTGGGAATCTCTACTTTGCACAGTTATTTTGCAGCTCAAACTTTTGAAGCTATTGGTATTAGTAAAGAAGTAATTGATAAATATTTTACTGGAACAATATCCCGGCTTGGTGGAATTGGATTATATGAAATTCAAAAAGAAGCCATAATAAGACATAACTATGGTTATCCAGAAAAGGCAATTCCAACAGATAATTTACTTGAACCGGGTGGTGAATATAGCATTCGTGTTGGAGGTGAAAAACATTTCTGGAATCATGACTCTATTGCTAAACTTCAGCTTGCTACAAGAACTAATGATTATGAAATATTTAAAGAATATACTAAGATTGTTAATGAAGGTGAAGATAGCCCGGTGACGATTCGAAGAATGCTAAAGTTTAAGAAACGTAATCCAATACCAATTGAAGAAGTAGAACCAGTTGAAAGCATAATTAAAAGATTTGTTGTATCTGCAATGTCCTTTGGTTCGATAAGTAAAGAAGCTCATGAAACAATTGCAATAGCAATGAATAGATTAGGTGCTCGAAGTAATTCAGGCGAGGGTGGAGAAGATATGGAAAGAAATAAAATTGATGAAAATGGTGATACAGCAAGATCCAAAGTTAAACAGGTTGCTTCGGGACGGTTCGGTGTTACGCCTGAATATCTATTAAGTGCGGATGAACTTCAAATAAAAATTGCTCAAGGTGCAAAACCCGGTGAAGGAGGTCAATTACCAGGTCATAAAGTTACGCCAGAGATTGCTAAGGTTCGTCATACAATTCCAGGAGTTACTTTAATTTCTCCACCACCTCATCACGATATTTATTCAATTGAAGATCTTGCACAATTAATTTATGACTTAAAATGCATTAATCCTGATGCTAAAGTCTCTGTTAAACTTGTATCTGAATCAGGTGTTGGAACAGTAGCTGCTGGTGTAGCTAAAGCGAAAGCAGATATTGTTTTAATATCCGGTTACGAAGGTGGAACAGGAGCTTCTCCTTTAACATCAATCAAACATACTGGAATTCCATGGGAAATTGGACTTGCAGAAACTCATCAAACCTTAATTTATAATAATTTGAGAGATAAAATTCGTGTTCAGGTGGATGGTCAAATCAAAACTGGAAGAGATATTGCTATTGCAGCTTTACTTGGTGCAGAAGAATTTGGATTTGCAACTTCTGTTTTAATTACTATTGGTTGTGTAATGTTAAGAAAATGTCATCTGAATACTTGTTCTGTTGGAGTAGCAACACAAGACCCAAACTTAAGAGCAAAATTTTCTGGTAAACCTGAATACATTGAAAGATATTTCAGATTTCTTGCACAGGACTTAAGAGAAATTATGGCTGAATTAGGTTTTAGAACAATAGATGAAATGGTAGGTCATACAGAAATTCTCGAGTATGATCCACCAAAAGAACTATGGAAAGCACAAAAGTTTGATTTAACTCCTTTACTAAATTCAATGGTTGATACGGCTGGTAAATGCTGCATGGTTAATGTACCAAATAAAGTTGATGTTTTTGATGAGCAAATAATTGAATTAGTGAAACCGGCTTTAGAAGAACAAAAACCTGTAGAACTTGAAATGCCAATTAGAAATATTCACAGAACTGTAGGTGCAAGATTAAGCGGTGAAATTGTGAAACGTTATGGTGCTAAAGGTCTACCTGATGATACAATTAAATTGAATTTTAAAGGCTCAGCAGGCCAAAGTTTTGGTGCTTTTCTTGCCCCGGGTATTACTTTAAAAGTTGAAGGTGATGTAAATGATTATATGGGCAAAGGAATTTCAGGCGGAAGAATTATAATCGTTCCTCCTGAAAATGCAGGATTTACACCGCACGAAAATATTATATGTGGTAATGTGGCTCTTTATGGTGCAACTGGAGGTGAAGTCTATATCAATGGTAGAGCAGGTGAAAGATTTGCAGTTCGTAATAGTGGTGCAAAAGCAGTTGTAGAAGGAGTTGGAGACCATGGCTGTGAATATATGACTGGCGGAATTGTAGTTTGCATCGGTTCTACAGGGAAAAATTTTGCAGCTGGAATGAGTGGCGGCATTGCTTATGTATTTGATGAAAATCAATTGTTCGATACAAGATGTAATCTCGATATGGTTGACCTCGAAAGTGTATGGAAT
>JARYLX010000253.1 GCA_029907415.1 Melioribacter sp. | reverse complement strand
ATGGGCTGATGTAATTGCAATTGGTCCAGGACTTGGAAGGGAAGAAGAAACTCAAATAGCAGTAAGAGAAATATTACGTTCTTATAAATCAAAAAATTTCGTGATTGATGCCGATGCAATATTTGCATTAAAAAATGAGGAATACAAAAAAGTAAATCTTAAAGGCAAAATTTTAACTCCTCATCATAAAGAATTTGCAGATTTAATTGGTATTGAGAGTAAAGATTTAGAAAACAACATTTTGAAAATTGGGAAAGATTTTGCTAAGGAGAATAATTGTTATCTTGTATTGAAAGGAGCCCCAACAATAATTTTTAATCCACAGGGCGAAGCATTTATAAATTCAGCAGGAAATCCAGGGCTTGCAAAATTTGGCTCGGGAGATGTTTTAACTGGAATTATTGCATCATTTCAAGCACAATCAGATGATATTGAAGAAAGTCTTATAAGTGCTGTTTACATTCACAGTCTTGCTGCTGATTTATTATTAAATGAAAAAAGTGAATTTGGTTACACTTCTAATGATTTAATGGAAAAAATTCCTTATGCGATTAAGTTCATTATCAATTCGTTTGTATAAAATCTTAAAATCAAATCCAAATTTATATTTATATCTTCCCTTATGTATTTATTGGATTTTTTTATTTTTTCTAACAACAATTCCTCTAGATGCAGTGCCGCAAATTTTTACATCTCAAGATAAAATTGAACATTTAATAGCCTATTTTATATTATCATTTCTGCTTACTTTGAGTTTACATTTTCAAAAAAAATCTGTAAAGATTTCAAAAAATTACTTAATGTTTACCGTTGTTTTTTTGATTCTTTATGCTACTATTGATGAACTTCATCAGTTTTTTGTGCCCGGTCGTTATTGTGATATTTATGATTGGAGTGCTGATATGATTGGTGGAATAATTGGAATATTTTTATCGAATTCATTTATAAAAGTAAATGCTAATAAAAATGAAATTCAGGAAACATAATTGCAAAGATTAATGTAAAATTTTGCGAATTCATTGACAATTCTTTCCCTATTTCTTAAGTTAGTCATCGCAAAAATGGGGAAAAAGGAGGATTTAAGTGGCTTTAAGGAAAAACCCAAAAGTCGATTTGAGAAGAAAATACCAGAGAGTATTCGAAACTTCAATGATAATTTCTCTGGCATTAATGATAGTTGCCTTTAAGTATTTTCCACAATTTCAAAAAGAAAAAGTGAAACTTGAGGCAGCTCAAGAATTAGTAAATGTTGAAGATGTTGTAAATACTAAACAGGAAAGTGCACCACCTCCGCCACCAAAGCCCCCAATACCTATTGAAGCTCCTTCAGAAGATGTGCTTGAAGATGTAGCAATTAGTGAAACAGAGTTAGATGTAAATGCACAAGTAACGACTGCTCCGCCTCCACCTCCAAAACAGGAAGTTGAAGAAGAAGAAGAAGCTGTGTTCTTTGTAGCTGTAGAAGAACAACCTGAACCTATTGGTGGAATAGAAGCAATTCAACAAAAAATTGTTTATCCAGAAATTGCTAAACGTGCGGGTGTTCAGGGCAGAGTGTTTATAAAAGCATTCGTCAATGAGAATGGTGATGTTGTTAGAGCTGAAGTAATTAAAGGTATTGGTGCTGGCTGCGACGAAGCTGCTATTCAAGCTGTTATGCAAACAAAGTTTAAACCCGGCAGACAAAGAGGTAAACCTGTTAAAGTTCAGGTTTCTATTCCTATAGTATTTAAGCTTCAATAACATAAGGGCGCTTTCAAAGCGCCTTTATGTTATCCGGTATTTCCCAAAATTAATCATCATACTCATTTATATATTATTAATTATAAATTTTGGTAATCAACTTGCTTATTGAAATTGACAATCTGAAGTTTTCTTACAACTCACCCAGCAATCATAACTTTAGTCTTCAAATTCTGAACTGGAAATTAAAAGAAAGAAATTTTACAATTCTACTTGGACCTAATGGAAGCGGAAAATCTACCTTATTAAAAATCTTAATGAAAATTATTGATGATTACACTGGAAGCATTCGATTAGATGGCAAAGAATTAAAAACTTTCTCCCGAAAAGATTATGCAAAACTTGTTGCTTATGTTCCACAGACAATTGTTACTTTGTTTCCTTATTCTGTATATGAAATTGTAATGATGGGCAGAACCCCATATTTAAACCTTCTTGGATTTGAAACAAAAGAAGACAGAAATATTGTTAACGAAATTCTTGAATTGCTTGAAATCAGTCATTTAAGAAAGAAGGGAATTAATGAGATTTCTGGAGGAGAACTTCAACGAGTAATAATTGCTAAAGCATTGGCTCAAAAACCCAGAGTTATTTTATTAGATGAACCTAATGCTCACCTTGATATTGAACATCAGATTTCAATTTTTGATTTGCTTAATAAATTAAAAGAAGAACAAAATCTTACTATACTTGCTGTTTCTCATGATTTGAATTTAGCAGGTATTTATTCAGATGAAATTTCATTTATTGTCGATGGAAGAATTATCATAAGTGGTCCAAAGCAATTAGTTTTTACAGAAGAGAATATTCAAAACGTATTCCATGTTCATACAAAAATATTTAAATCAAGAGAAAAGAATATTTATAATGTATTGATAAATCCAAATACAGGTGATTTATTAAATTGAGTAATAAAAATAATATATTAAATTTTTTTAATATTACTATCATTTTTACTGTCGTTCAATTTATAGGTTTATCTTTTCTTAAGTATTATTTGAATGATATATCAATTTTGTTTTATAAAGTAGATTATATGGGTAATGTTCTCAACATAATTTTTTCGGCTCTCTTATTGATTGGAATTGTTATTCTTAAAGTCAAACAAAAAAACTTTAATAGTGCAAGACATAAATTTTTAGCAACACTTCTGCTGTTATCTGTTATTCTACTAATTCTTGTTTTTCTTTCTGTAAAAGTTTTTACCTATGATGAAAGTACTTATCTCTTTTCTTTTCAGATAAAGAAGGTTTATACTGGATTTTTCTTTATCATCAGCGAAACTTTAATTTTATACTCAATAAATTATGTTTGGGGATTTATATTTGCTTTTGATAAATTACATGAGTTGAGAACATTGGTCAGAACTTCCTTTATGATAATTCTCCTTCTAATCTTTTCAACCTTTTTCGTATGGAATGTAAAGAGATTTAATGAAAATATTAAACCAGATGAACATTATGATTATGCTTTGATTCCAGGGGCTGCAGTCTGGAAAAAAGAAAAACCAAGTCCAATATTTGAAGGAAGAATTCGCAAAGCATTTGAACTTTATCAGGAGAAAAAAATTAATAAAATAATTTTAACCGGTAGCCACGCTCCGGGAGAAATTCCTGAATCTGAAGCAGCTTTTAAATTACTTTTAAGACTGGGAGTTCGTGAAAGTGATATGATTGTTGAAAAGAAAACTTCAACAACAACAGAACAAATTAAATATTTGCAAGATTTTAATAAAAATCTTGACGATAAAAGTAAAATATTAATAATATCAGATAGTTTTCATCTACCACGAATTATTGAGATATGTAAATTTTTTCGATTAAAAACTTTTGCTGTTGCTTCAAACTATAAATTGTCTTTCTCTAAAACTGTTTATTACCGTTTACGTGAAAGTGTGGCTTTACTTTTATTCTGGTTATTTGCTATTTAGTTGTTAAGTTTATTTATCTTTAATATTATTCTAATAAAGAATTAAAGAAAATTATGGCAAAAAAATCGAACAGAAGATTATTGCGTGAAAAAACTCTACAAATTCTTTATGCTTACGAATTAAACGGAGAAGGATTATCTGCCCTTACAGAATTTGTATTGTCAGATTTATCATCACAAACAGATATAGATTTTGCCAAACAATTAATAAATAAAACCATAGCAAATAGAGAAATTCTTGATGAAAAAATTCAAGCTAAAGTTGCTAATTGGGAAATGGATAGAATTGCTCTTATTGATAGAATATTGTTAAGAATTGGTATTGCTGAGTTATTATATTTCCCTGATATCCCTCCAAAAGTAACAATTAATGAAATAATTGAAATAGCAAAAGATTTTTCTACTTCGAATAGCAATAAATTTATAAATGGCATTCTTGATGCAATTTATAACGATCTAAAAAATTCCGGCCAGTTAAACAAATCGGGCAGAGGACTTATTGAAAAATCTTTACCCAAGAAATCTAAAGATTCTTAAAGAGAACGAAAAGTTTCGTGTATTTGTCTGGTCCCTTTTTGATTTTGCCAATACATCATACTCCATCA
>JARYLX010000252.1 GCA_029907415.1 Melioribacter sp. | reverse complement strand
GGATATTGTCATTTAATGAACTATATTTTTTTACTTCATTATATCTCTTAATAAAAAATTTTTCGATGTTTTTGTGACGCAAAGAATATAAACTTTTTACACTTTCATATTCTTGAATGACATCTTCTTCTGACAAATTATTAATTCTATCAATAATTTTTTTAATTCTTTCCTTATTCATCGGCTCAAAAGGTCTAAGTATTACACGATTATTATTAGGTCTTATAACAACTGAGGAATAATAGACTTTCATTTTGCACCTTTTAATTGTCTGTAATTTCTGAATAATAATTTTTTTGATTCATTGTATTTATAAACTTCAAGTAAAGAAAGTAATGCTTCAATCGTTGATTCCGCCCCGGAATTTTTATTGATTTTGTTTTTACTTATAATTCCGTCATAACAAATTCCAGATTCTAACAAATACATTTTTTTCTTTGCATCATTATGACCAAAAAACCATTTCAATAATCTATATGACAAGTTATAATATTTTTTTTCTTGTGTTATCTCTGCAGCTTTTATTGATGCATAAATCATCGGTCGAATGATATAAGCTATTTGAGGATATTTTTTAATGTCATCAATAATTATTCTGTTTTCCTTTTTACTAATGCTGAATTCTGATAAGAATTTTTTCCTCAATAAATATTCATAAAAATTATCAATTTCATTTAATGCGGCTTTTAGCAATTTATTATCATTAAGAATTGTGTAAGCATTTAGCAAAGCAAAAGATTGCAAATTTCCCCAGCCATGCCATGAATTTTCCCAGCCTAGAAATGCATAATATGGGAATTCATTTTTATTTCCGGCTTGCATCAACATTATACCATCACAATAATTTTTTATTATATCAATAACAGTAGAGTCATTAAAAGATTTGAAATAATTTGAAAGAGCAATCACAATTAAAGCTGCCTGGTCAGATGCATATTTATATGGAAGCCATGCAGGCTTTTCAATTCCATTTAATGTGATTATTGTTTTATCAAGATTAGAAAATGCCTTAATTGCTGAAATTGTTTTTCTAATAGCCGAACTTATTTGTAAAGAAAAATCTTTATCATCTTTGAATTTATCATAAGCAATAGTTAAAGACCACAAAGCCCGCCAGCTCCACCAATTTGGCTCTGCAATACTGTTTTGATGGGTTTTGTTTATTTGCCCTTTTTCAAAAATAAAATTGTAAAAGAATCCATTATCGGCTTGCATGAAAAGAATGAACTCTATCAGATTTTTTGCTTTTCTTTTACTTTCGTTGTCATGAAATAAATCAGAATAATTTAGGTAAACAACAGCAGCGCGGGAAGCATCGTCTATACAAGCAATTCCTTCATCTTCATCTCCTACCCATTTATAATCCGGATATTCACTATAAATATGAATTATGCCCAATGTTTTTCCATAAACATTTATTTCTTCATAAAGATTATTCAAATGAGAAAGATTAATTAAAAGAGAATCGGAATTCGCATAAGCAATAAATTGAACAACAAAAAAAATTATTAGTATAAATTTCTTCTTCATTAATAATTCTGCCTCAAATTATTGATTATCCAGTTTTGCTCTTTTTGAAATCACATTATTTGCAAACAGCTAAAAGCTCATCAACTGTTGTTTCTGCTAGACAAATGTTTGTATCTGCCCCAGAATAATAAATTTTAATTTTGCCATCAGGTTCTGCAATCCATCCACAAGAAAAAACCACATTTGGCACATCACCAATTCTTTCATAATCGAACTCTGGAGATAAAATTGGTTCTTTTGTTTTGGCGATAACTATCCAAGGATTGTGTAAATCGAGCAATAAAGCACCAAGCTTATAAAGACTTGAAATTCCAAAACCTCTTACTCCATGATAAAGCAAAAGCCAGCCTTTATCAGTTCTGATTGGTGGCGAGGATAATCCAATTTTATCATTTTCCCATGTGCCTTTTTCTGGTTCCATTAAAATTCTGTAGCCTCCCCAATGAATTAAATCTGGACTTTTACTAATCCACATATCTTTTCTTTCTTCTGCCGATGGTCTGTCAATCTTCCAATAATAACTATCAATTTTTTCCGGAAAAATTGCGCAATCTTTATTTGATGGTTCACTTATAGGTCCATGAATTTGAAATTTCTCAAAGTCTTTTGTAACTGCTAACATAACCAATGGCATATACTTTGAATAACCAGTATAAGTTATGTAATATGTTTCATTGAATTTTGTAATTCTTGCATCTTCAATTCCCCACTCACAATACTTAAAAAATTCATGATGGTCTTCGGGAGTTAAAATTGGTTTATCATCTACTTGAAAATCATATCCATCATCACTCAAAGCTTTTACGAAAGAAGATCTACCGTTAGGCATCTCAACTCTGCAAAGAAGTAAGTATTTATTATTGAACTTTGTAACACCGGGATTAAAAATACTGTTTACTTTAAATGGGACATCATTTTTTGTAAGTATTGGATTTTTAGTATATCTAATTAAGTGCATAATAATTCAACCTCTCTTTAATTAACAATAAATATTTATATGAATAATTATTCTTTCAATCCAGAAGAAGTCATACTTTGAATAAAATATTTTTGGAATATCAGATAAGCTAAAACAATTGGTAATGCTAACATTGCAGCTGCTGCAAGTTTTAATCCAAGCTGAGACTCTGCGCGTCCACCAACAGCAAATAAAGTAACTAATTGAGGCATTGTCATTTTAGTTTCATCTCTTATCACAATCAAGGGCCAAAGAACCTCATTCCATGATGTCATAAATGTAATTATTCCAACTGTAATTAAAGCTGGTATTGAATTTGGCCAGAGAATCCCAAAAATAATTCTTAATTCACTGCAGCCATCTATTCTTGCAGCATCAATTAAGTCTTGTGGAATTGACTTGAAATATTGCCTGAACATTATAATTGCAAATGCATTCATTAAATAAGGGACAATTAAACCAGCATAAGAATCAATCCAGCCAAATTTTACAATCAAAATGTATTGTGGAATCAAAGTAATTTGAAAGGGCAATGTCATTGTAAAAACAATTACATAAAAAATTAAATTCTTTCCTATAAACTCAAGTTTTGATAGTGCATATCCAACCATTGAACCAAATATTAAAACACCAACAGTAATAGTTCCAGAAACTATTAAACTATTTATGAATGCTTTAGCGATTGGAATTTTATCTAATATAACCAGGTAATTATTAAAATTAATTTTCGAAGGAAGAAAAATTAAGTTACCAATTTCATTTTCTGGAGAAACAGAAGCAGATAACATCCATATGAAAGGATACAAAAATATTAATGAACCTAAAATTAAAACTGTATATAAAATTGTTTTCTTCATACTCAATTTTCTTTTTCAACAAATTTTTTTTGAATAAAAACAACAAAGAGAATAAGAAGAGCAAAGAAAAATCCAAGTGTAGCTGCATAACCCATATGATAATAAAAGAATCCTTGTTTATAGATATAAAGCACTGCAGAAAGAGTGCTGTTTAGCGGTCCGCCACCTGTCATTACATATGGCTCAATGAACAACGAGAATCCTCCAATTGTAGATAAAACAACAACCATAAAAATTGTTGGATTAATCATCGGCAGTGTTATTTTGAAAAATTTTTGTAAATGATTTGCTCCTTCAAGTTCTGCAGCCTCATAATATTGCTGAGGAACTGTCTGAAGTCCAACTAAAAAGAGAACTACATACAAACCGACATTTTTCCATGTAGCCATAATTGCAATTGAAGGCATTGCCCAATTTGGGTCTGTTAACCAACCAATTTTGTTTAGACCAATTTTAATCAACAGTCGATTTAATAATCCGCTTTCAAAACCATAAAGCTGCTGCCATAAAATTGTAATTACAACACCAGATATAATAACAGGCATAAAATAAGCAGCTCTAAAAAAACCTTTCAATTTTATTTTTTGATTTAATAGCTCTGCTAAAAAAAGTGCAACAATGATTTGAAGCGGTATATGAATTAAAAGAAAAATAACCGTGTTCCTTAGTGATTTCCAGAAAAGCTGGTCATAGAGTAATCTTTTATAGTTTGCTAATCCAACATATTCCATTGGTGCAATAATATTCCAATCATGAAAAGTTAGATAAATTGAGAATCCAATCGGAAACCCAATAAATAAAATAAAATGTATTATGTATGGCGAAACAAATAAATATGGCAATATTTTTTTCTTCATAACTTCATTTAAGAAATAATAGATTAACAGATTTTTCTGCATCACTTAATGCTTGCTCAGGCGATTTAACTCCATATA
>JARYLX010000251.1 GCA_029907415.1 Melioribacter sp. | reverse complement strand
GCTTCAAATTATTATCTTCAAAAGTGCAATTAGGTCCTGCATATCTTGCTGAAATTACTCCAGGTCTTCCATCAAGTTGTTCAACCATAATTCCAGAATCATCAGCAATTGAAGGTTCTTTATAATGTTCAAAAATTGCTTTAGCTTTTATAAAAGCATTTTCACTGAAAGTAGAACCTGTTTCTTCAATTTCAATATTATTTCCTAAGTCATAAAGAGAAATTATTTCAAATGGGGAATTTTCAAAAATTGATTTTATTTCTCTAACTTTTCCTTTATTCTGACTTGCTAAAATAATTTTCATTGATTCTCCTTTTTCTTTTCTGTAAAAATTTCATCCATTTTTTCAATTGCAAACCGAAGATGAGGAATAACTATTGAACCACCAACAATTAAGGCAATATTAAAAGTTTCATAAAGTTCTTCTTCTGTTGCACCTTCTTCTATCGACCTATCAATATGGTAAAGAATACAATCGTTGCATCTTAATACCATCGATGCTACCAACCCCATAAGTTCCTTGGTTTTTGCAGGAAGTGCTCCATCAATGTAAGCTTTGTTATCAAGAGCAAAAAATTTTTTGAAATCACTAAAATTAGAGTTCAATATTCTCTCATTCATTTCTGAACGGTATCTTCTAAATTCTTTAACTGTTGTTTTCATTTTGCACCTATTATTTTCTCATTAATTCTTTTTTAAGAAATTTTCCTGTAAGGCTTTGTTTATTTTCTGCTACTTGTTCTGGTGTACCTTCGGCAATAATTTCTCCACCATATTCTCCACCTCCTGGTCCCAAATCAACAATATAATCTGCAACTTTAATTACATCCATATTATGTTCAACTACTATAACAGTATTTCCTTTGTCAACAAGTTGATTTAATACTTTAAGAAGAATTCTTACATCTTCAAAATGTAAACCTGTAGTTGGTTCATCAAGTACATACAAAGTTTTTCCTGTGCTAACTTTACTAAGCTCGGTTGCTAATTTTACTCTTTGAGCTTCTCCTCCTGATAATGTTGTAGCCTGCTGTCCTAATTTAATGTAACCAAGTCCAACATCATACAAAGCTTTAATTTTACGATGAAGAACTGGATAATCTTCAAAAAAGCTTAGAGCTTCTTCAACTGTCATATCCAGAACATCAGAAATAGATTTTGTTTTGTAAAGGATTTCGAGAGTCTCTCGGTTATATCTTTTTCCATTGCATGCCTCACAAGTCACATAAACATCTGGGAGAAAATTCATTTCTATTTTTTTCAAGCCATCACCATTGCATTCTTCGCATCTTCCGCCGCTTACATTAAAACTAAATCTCCCTGCAGTATATCCTCTCATTTTTGATTCCGGCAACTGTGCAAATAAATCACGAATATGAGTAAACACACCAGTATATGTAGCAGGATTCGAACGAGGTGTTCTCCCAATCGGAGTTTGGTCTATTTCAATAATTTTATCAATGTTTTCAAGACCTTTTATATGCTTGTAAGGGAGAGGAACAACTTTGGAATTATAAATTTTTTGAAATAATATTCTAACTAATGTTTCATTAATCAAAGAAGATTTTCCTGACCCACTTACTCCTGTTATTGTAACAAATGTTCCTAAAGGAATTTTCAGAGTAACATTCTTAAGATTATTTCCTGATGCACCAATCAATTCAATAAATTTTCCATTGCCTTTTCTTCTTTCTTCAGGAATTTCAATTTTCTTTTGATTCTTAAGATATTGAGCTGTAAGAGAATTTTTTCCATCTGGTGATTTCAAAATTTCTTCTGTCTTTCCGTATAGACAAACTTTTCCGCCATGTTCACCTGCGAACGGTCCCAAATCGATAATATAATCCGAATTTTCTATGGTTTCTCTATCATGTTCTACAACAATCACAGTATTTCCTAAATCGCGCAGGTTCTTTAATGAATTAATCAATTTCATATTATCTGCCTGATGTAGCCCAATACTTGGTTCATCAAGTACATAAAGCACACCAGAAAGTTGGGTGCCAATTTGTGTTGCTAATCTAATTCTTTGCGCTTCTCCACCTGATAATGTTCTTGCAGACCTGTTTAATGTAAGATAATCAAGACCAACATCAATCAGGAATTCTAATCTTGTTTTAATTTCTTTTAAAATTTGTTTTGCAATTAATTCCTCGCGTTCGGTTAATTTAAGTTCTCTAAAAAATTTAAGTGTCTTTTCTATTGAAAGAGAAGTTACCTCAGCAATATTTAAGCCACCAATTTTTACTGCAAGTGATTCTTTTTTTAATCTTCCTCCATTGCATGTTGAACATGTCAATGTATTCATAAAAGATTCTGCCCATTCTCTAATTTTGTTTGAAGATGTATTTTCATAATAATGTTTTATATAATTTATCACTCCGCTGAACTTGTGCATGTAAGTTACTTCTCTTCCACCTCCATAAACATAAGTGAAAGGAATTTTATCTTTTGTCCCATTTAATAAAATATCTACTTGTTCCTTTGTTAATTTATTAAGAGGAGTATCAAAAGAGAATCCAAAATGATTAGCAATACCTTCAAGCTGAGTAAATATCCAGATAGAACGGGGTTTGCCAAGTGGTGCAAGTCCCCCATCATTAATTGATTTATCCCAATCTGGAATAATTAAATTTACATCCAGTTCTTTCTTTTCACCCAGACCATCACAATCTGGACATGAACCATAAGGAGAATTAAAAGAAAATGAATTAGGAGCTAATTCCTGATAACCAATACCACAATGTGGACATGCAAAATTTCTGCTAAACCAGAAATCTTCATTCCCATCGTTTACAATTACATTTCCATTGCCATAGTTTAGTGCAACTTCTACAGACTGTCTAATTCTGTATCTCGAACTTTGGTTTACCTGAAGTCTATCAACCACTATTTCAATATCATGAACTTTGTAGCGTTCTACTTTAAAATCATCAATTAATTCATGAACAGTGCCATCTACTCTAACTCTTAAAAAACCATCCCGAATTATTTCTTGGAATAATTCACGATAATGACCTTTTCTTCCTCTTACAACTGGAGCCAAAATTAAAATTTTCTTCTCATTAAAATTATTCAGAATATTATCAATAATCTGGTCAGAAGACTGCTTTTCAACAGGTCTGCCGCAGTTGTAACAAAAGACTTTACCAACTCTCGAGTATAACAATCGGAGATAATCATAAATTTCAGTAACAGTTCCAACAGTCGAGCGAGGATTTGTAGCAGAAGACTTTTGTTCAATTGAAATTGTCGGGCTTAATCCTTCAATTAAATCTACATCTGGTTTTTCGAGAATATCCAGAAATTGACGGGCATATAAAGATAATGATTCAATATACCTGCGCTGTCCTTCTGCATAAATTGTATCAAATGCCAATGAAGACTTTCCAGAACCTGATAATCCTGTTATAACAACAAAAGAATCACGCGGGATTTCTAAATCTATATTTTTAAGATTATGTTCCCTTGCACCTTTAATTAATATTTTACTCAGTTGGGTCATTTACATAAATTTGTAAAAGTTCAACCTGTTATTTTAGATAAACATAAAACTAAAATCAATGCAATAATAAAATCAATTTATATAATATGAAGTTACCTTTTTCCATAAAAACAATATCAAATTTCACAGAATTCAGAATTAAAGAAAAGGATTCATTATTTATCGGTATGAGCTTTCCTGTAAGCAATGAATTAGATGCTACAAAAGAATTAACAAAAATCAAAAAAAAATATTACGATGCAACTCATAATTGTTATGCGTATAAATTAACAGACGGAACAATTAAGCATTCTGATGATGGTGAACCAAATGGAACCGCAGGAATAAGAATATTACATGCGATAAACCATTTCGACTTAAATAATATTCTTGTAATAGTTACCAGATATTTTGGGGGAACCAAATTAGGTGTTGGTCTGCTTGGAAAAACATATTATGAAGCTGCATATCAATGTCTGCAAAATTCTCAAATTCTAACAAAAATACTTTACAACAAATTAATTATTAGCTATAATTATGATTCACTTAGCATCGTTCACAGATGTATATCTAAATACAAGGCTGTAATTGAAAAAAATTTATTCGATGAAATCCCCCGCATAGAAGCTCTTGTCCCTGTAGAAATCAAGGATAAATTTATCAATGAACTAATTTCATATATACACAATCAGATTAAAATCAAAGAAATTGATTTTTTCACTTACTTATAATATTCATATCTTTTATTAAAAATTGACAAAAAGTATTGATTTAATTAATTTCAATATGGACATAAATCTCTTTTTAAAATAATTATAAGGGATTAG
>JARYLX010000250.1 GCA_029907415.1 Melioribacter sp. | reverse complement strand
AATTGCATCTAACTGGTCAGAGCCATAATATGTTGATTCGAGATAACACCCTTTAAATGCAAATTTACCGGTATCGTCAAAATATTTTTTGATGATTTTAGCAGGTGCAACAAAATTATCTTTTGCAAATGCTACACCTGTCATCCCCGTAAGATGACCATAAAATTTATCATACCCTCCAATTTCTTCGAGGGCTTTTCTTAATAAGGTATTTTTAAAGACTTTGTAAGTAACTCCTTCCTTCTTGAAATTTGCGCGGAGTTTATTGATATCAGCAACATTTACTCCTTTATAGTCTACAAGAAACATTGCTGAAGAATCTTTTACAAGTTCTTTAATTTGTTGAAGTACTTCTACTTTTTTAGCTTTTTTCATTATTCTCCCGTATCAGTTATTTTAACAACTGTTCGGCTTTTGAAGCATTTTTAACCTTGATATAGCAAAGCTAAAATCAAGGCAGAGTGCGTAATTTTTATTTTGTAGCCAGGGCTGCTTCGTCTTTTGTTATTTTTAATCCTGGTCCCATTGTGGAAGATAGGTAAATACTTTTAATGTATTGACCTTTAGCCGAAGCTGGTTTCAGTTTTACAATTGTCTGCAAAAATGTTCTTACATTTTCTGCTAATTGTTCAACTGTAAAATTTAATTTACCTAATGAAGCATGAACAATTCCAGCTTTTTCAACACGGAATTCTATTTTACCAGCTTTTACTTCTTTAACTGCTTTTGTTACATCCTGTGTTACAGTTCCACTTTTAGGATTTGGCATTAAGCCTTTAGGACCAAGAACACGACCAAGTTTTCCTACTTCTCCCATAGTATCGGGAGTTGCAATGATTACATCAACATCTGCCCAGCCATTTTTTATTTTTTCAAGATATTCTTCAAAACCTGCATATTCAGCGCCAGCTTTTAATGCTTCTTCTGCTAAAGAACCTTTAGCTATTACAAGAACTCTAACCTGTTTACCAGTTCCGTGAGGTAATGAAACTGTACCTCTAACCATTTGGTCAGCATGTCGCGGGTCAACGCCAAGACGAACAGCACAATCAAGCGATTCTGTAAATTTAACTTTTGAATTTTCTTTAAGAACTTTAATCGCTTCTTCAATTGTATATTCTTTTTTTGTATCTACATTCTTTCTTATTGCTTGAACTCTTTTTGATACTCTCATTTTATTATACCATTATTTTATTCTTCAACTGTAATTCCCATACTGCGCGCAGTGCCAGCAATCATACTCATTGCATGTTCAATATCATGAGCATTTAAATCTGGCATTTTTAATTGTGCTATTTCTCTAAGTTGCTCTTTGGTTATTTTTCCAACCTTTGTTTTATTTGGTTCAGAAGAACCTTTTTCAATTTTTAGAGCTTTTTTTAATAAAACAGCAGCAGGGGGTGTTTTTGTAATAAATGTAAATGATTTATCGGAATAAACAGTAATAACAACGGGAATTATTAATCCCTGTTTATCTGCAGTTCTTGCATTAAACTGTTTGCAGAACTCCATGATATTAACACCTTTTTGACCCAATGCAGGTCCAACTGGAGGTGAAGGATTAGCCTGACCGCCTGGTATCTGAAGTTTAATATAACCTTCTATTTTCTTTGCCATAATTTTAACCTGATAATTTATTTCTCTAATTCTGCTTGTACAAAGTCAATTTCGACAGGTGTTTTTCTTCCAAAAATTGAAACCATAACTTTTATTTTCATTTTTTCTTCGTTCACTTCTTCAACAACACCAGTGAAATTATTGAATGGTCCATCAATAATTTTAACAAAATCACCTGCACGAAATACAGTCTCAGTTCTTTCTGCTTCTTCACCCTGAGAAATTCTGCCAACAATTCTTTTAACTTCATCAGGGAGTAATGGTAATGGATTTTTTGGATTACCCAAAAATCCCATCACAGAGGGAGTGTTTAATATAAAGTCCTTTACTTTCAAGTCTAAGTCCGCACAAATTAAAATATATCCCGGGAAAAAATTTTTCTTCTTTGTTTTCTTTTTCCCATCTTTAATCTCAAGTACTTTTTCGGTTGGCACTAATACTTCAAAGATTCTTGAACGTAATTCTTCATTATCTTTCAGTTCATTTTCGATTAAAGTCTTCACTTTATTTTCATGCCCCGAAAAAGTACGAACCACATACCATTTACCGTTTCCAGATTCCAATTTTAAAAAATCCCTTTAAATATTTGGCTAATACTCATGTCGATGATATAAGTAAACAAAGCAAGAATAAGACATACAACAATAACAATTGTAGTTGATTCTTTTAATTCGTCTTTAGAAGGCCATGTAACCTTCTTCATTTCTTTGACGACATCGTTTACAAAATTGATTATTTTTTCTTTCATATAATTTTTAATTTTGATTGCACGTCAGGAGGGACTTGAACCCCCAGCCTGCGGTTTTGGAGACCGCTGCTCTGCCAATTGAGCTACTGACGTGTTTACTTAGTTTCCTTAAAAATCACATGTTTTCTTACAATAGGGTCATATTTTTTATATTCAACACGACCGGGGTGATTTCTTTTGTTTTTTGTTGTAGTGTAGCGATAACCTGTTCCAGCAGAGCTTTCCAGTGTTATAATTTGTCTTACATTTTTAGATTTAGCCATTATAAATCCTCTTAACTAAATTGGAGCGGGAGACGGGACTCGAACCCGCGACCAACAGCTTGGAAGGCTGTGACTCTGCCAACTGAGTTACTCCCGCTTAAAATTTCACAACAAAATATTTATGAACTAATTTCTTGTTATAACTCTGTTTAATCAGAATTTTAGAAGTAAATTGTTAATTATGGTGAATAATATCGTATGAGCTGATGACCGGGATTGAACCGGTGACCTCTTCCTTACCAAGGAAGTGCTCTACCAACTGAGCTACATCAGCTTAATCAATATATAAAGAACTGTGGGCGGCGAGGGATTCGAACCCCCAAAGGCATTCGCCAACGGATTTACAGTCCGCCCCGGCTCTCCAACTCCGGCGTCCGCCCGGACAAATTTCACCCATAAACTTAAAAAACGAGCATCAAATATAGAAGCATAGAATAAAAAAAGCAAGAATGATGAAATAATTTCTTTAACTTCCTATAAGTTAAAAATAAAACCTGCTCTTAAAATTTATCCATATTTAATAAAAAGCAAAAATTCTTATTTTTGCACTTACTATTTTAATCAAAAGAGGATTAAATGAAAATAGCAATAATTGGTTGCGGCAATATGGGATTAACTTATGCACGCTCGTTTATTCAATATCATAAATCTTCCAAGAACGATTTATATCTTGTTGCTAAAAATGAAGAACACGCAAAACGACTTGAAGAGCTAAATCTTGGAACAGTTGTTATTAACCCTAATAATGATGTCCTTAATTCTGATGTTCTAATCTTAGCAGTAAAACCTCAAGATTTTTTATCTGTAGCTAATATTCTTTCAAGTAAAATTAACAAAGAAACACTTGTAATCTCAATTCTTGCAGGAATAAAATTGGAATTACTTTGCAAAACTCTTAATCATGATATTGTGGTTCGCGCAATGCCAAATATGCCTGCCCAATATGGTATGGGAATTACAGTTTATATTCCATCAGAGAAAACAACCATTCATCATTTATCAACAGTAGAAAATTTATTAAGCACTACTGGTAGAGCTTTTATGATAGAAGACGAAAATCTTATGGATGGAGTAACGGCGCTAAGTGGCAGTGGACCAGCTTATTTCTATTACATTGTAATGACAATGATTGATACAGCAAAAAAAATGGGTTTTGATGAAAGCTTAGCAAGTTTATTAGTTAAACATACTATGCATGGTGCTTTCCATGTTATTAATAATTCGGATTCAGATTTAGAGACTTTAATTAAAAAAGTAGCATCAAAGGGTGGAACTACTGAAGCAGCATTCGAAGTTCTAAAGAAAAATAATTTTGCTGAAATATTTTCACAAGCAATACTAAGAGCTGAAGAAAGGTCAAAAGAGCTATCACATTTAAATGGATTACAGCAGAAGGGATGATAAAAAGTGAAGATTGCTTTTATATCATCCCATTTTAAAATTAGGTTTTAGTTAATTCTTGTTTGCTTTTATACTTTTTAAATAAGCAATAATTAATACTGTCGCTCAAAGCTTTAAAACTTGCTTCGATTATGTTTGTTGAAACTCCTACAGTTCCCCATGTATCGTTTCCATCACTTGATTCAATCATTACTCTAACTTTAGCACCTGTTCCCTCTTTTTCGTCAAGCACGCGTACTTTATAATCTACTAATTTTATATTAGCAATTTCAGGATAAAATCTTAGTAATGCTTTTCTAAGTGCAGTATCCAACGCATTAACAGGG
>JARYLX010000024.1 GCA_029907415.1 Melioribacter sp. | reverse complement strand
ATTTTATAAATTTAATATAGAGGATAATTTACATGAGCTATCCGTTTATTAAAATGCCCGATGGCGTTGTTCAAGACGAATCCTCAAAAAGTGCTACATTTGGAAGATTTATTATTCAACCATTAGAACGAGGATTTGGAGTAACATTAGGTAATTCGTTAAGAAGGGTATTACTATCCTCTCTTCCTGGCGCAGCTATAACTGCAGTCAAAATTGAAGGTGTCCTTCATGAATTCTCTACAATTCCAGGTGTTCTGGAAGATGTTACAGAAATCATTCTAAATCTTAAAAAAGTAAGACTCAAGATTCTTGACAAGAAAGCAACATCATGTCAAGTATCAATTGCTGGGGCGGCAGAATTTAAAGCTGCCGATATTCAAAATGCTTGTCCAGATATACAAATTCTTAATCCAGACCTACATATTGCAAAACTTAATGCAGATGCAAAGTTAAATATGGAAATACGCTTTGGTATTGGTAAAGGTTATGTCCCTGCAGAAGAACAAAAAACACCTGACATGACAATTGGCACGATTCCTATAGATTCTATTTACACTCCAATTGTTAATGTTAGATACGATGTTGAAAATGTTCGTATTGGTGAAAGAAATGATTATGAAAAATTAACTTTAGAAATTACAACTGATGGCTCAATTACCCCAGAAGAAGCTCTATCTACTTCTGGAAAAATATTGAGGGACCATATTCAGTTATTTATCAACTTTGATGTTGAACCTGAAGAAGAAAAAGTTGAAACTAAAGTTGATGCAGAAACGGAAAGAATTAGAAAGATTCTATTAACAAATGTTGAAGATCTTGAACTCAGTGTTCGTTCGCATAACTGTCTAAAATCTGCAAACATTAAAACTATTGCAGATTTAGTAAGAAGAGACGAGAATGAAATGCTCAAGTTCAGAAATTTTGGTAGAAAATCTTTAGCTGAATTGAAAGAAATTGTAGAAAATTTTGGACTCCACTTTGGAATGGACGTCGATAAATATCTTGTAGATAAATTAGAAAAAAAATAGCTAAGGTTGAATAATGAGACACAGAGTTAAAGGAAGAAAATTAAAAAGAACTTCTGAGCATAGACTTGCAATACTCAGAAATCTTGCAACTTCTCTTTTAAAACATAAAAAGATTAAAACAACAGTTGCAAAAGCAAAAGAACTTCGCACTTTTGTAGAACCCTTAATTACAAAAGCAAAAGTTGATTCAGTTGCTTCAAGAAGATATGTTGCTGCTGAGATTAAAGACAAAAGTGTTGTGAAAGAACTTTTTACAGAAATTATTCCAAAAATAGGCGATAGACCCGGTGGTTATACAAGAGTTGTTAAATTAGGTCAAAGAAAAGGGGATGGTGCTGAATTGGCTATAATTGAACTGGTTGATTATAGCGGATTAGTAAAGCCAAAACCGGAAAAGAAAGAAAAAGTTGAAAAAGAAACACCAGTTGTTGAAGAAAAGAAAGAAGTTGTAGAAGAAAAATCTGCTTAATTAAATTAAATCTTTGTTGTAATATAGGGGTTGTCTAAAAAGTAATTTTTCAGTTTTATAAACTGTAAATATCTTTCAAATCTGTGTTTTCAGTGTTAAATTTTTTCTAAAAGCTTTACTTTATAGACAACCCCGACTTTTTTTAATTTCTTGGTCCAATCATCTTTTCAGGTCTTACTACCTCATCAAATTGTTCAGCTGTTAATAATCCAAGTTCAACAGCAGCTTCTTTTAGTGTTTTGTTTTCTTTGTGAGCTTTCTTAGCAACTTTAGCTGCGTTATCATATCCGATTACTGGATTTAATGCAGTGACAAGCATTAAAGAATTTTCAAGATGTTTTTTAATATTGTTTTCATTTGCAACAATTCCTACAACACAATTATCAGTAAAGCTTTCACAAGCATCAGCCAATAATCTGATTGATTGTAAAATGTTATATGCAATTACAGGCATGAAAACATTCAATTCAAAATTTCCACTTGCGCCAGCGATATTAATTGTAACATCATTACCAAATACCTGAGCACAAACCATTGTCATAGCTTCTGATTGTGTCGGATTAACTTTCCCAGGCATAATTGAGCTGCCGGGTTCATTTTCAGGGAGTGATATTTCTCCAATTCCACATCTTGGTCCTGAACCTAACCATCGAATATCATTTGCAATTTTCATTAGTGAAGCAGCTAAAGTTTTTAATACTCCGCTCATTTCAACTAATGCATCTTTACCTGCCATTGCTTCAAATTTGTTTGGTGCTGTCTTAAATGGTTTGCCAGTGATTTCAGAAATTTTTTCAGCTGCTTTAACTGCATAATCCGGATGTGTATTTAATCCTGTTCCAACTGCTGTTCCACCAAGCGGGATTTCATAAAGTCTTTTCAATGCATCATTAATTCTTGCAAGGCCATTAGTTAATTGTTGTGCATAACCAGAGAATTCCTGTCCTAATGTTAATGGTGTTGCATCCATTAAATGGGTTCTTCCAATTTTTATAATATTTTTGAATTCTTTGGATTTAGCTTCAAGTGCATCACGAAGTTTAGTAACCATTGGAATTAATCTGCGATGAATTTCTTCGACAGCTGCTATATGAATTGCTGTTGGAAATGCATCATTGGTTGATTGAGCTTTGTTGACATCATCATTTGGATGAATTGGTTTTTTGCTTCCTAATATACCGCCTGCCATTTCAATAGCACGATTTGAAATTACTTCGTTCACATTCATATTTGTTTGAGTACCACTGCCGGTTTGCCAGACAACAAGAGGAAAATGTTCATTAAGTTTTCCTTCAATTACTTCTTCTGCTGCTTTAACAATTAATTCTCGTTTTTCATCGGATAACAATCCCAGTTCATTGTTTGTAATTGCAGCTGCTTTCTTAACTATTGCAAGAGCTCTTATCAATTCAAATGGAAAACGTTCACCCCCAATCTTAAAATTCATAAGTGAACGAGCAGTTTGTGCTCCGTAATACTTATCTGCGGGCACTTTTACTTCTCCCATGCTATCAGTTTCAATTCTGTATTCCATAATTAAACCTCGTTTATGTTATTGATAGTGTTATTATTTTATATCTCAAATTAGATTAATGAATTATGAATTTCAATAAGTAGGAAAGTGGCTACATTTTTTGATGCATATTTGATGAAGTATATTATCATTACAAATTACATTTGCAAGAATGATTTGATAAATAAAAAATTATTCGGCTGGTATTTCGATTCTTCTTGCACCATAAAATCTTTTTGAATAGTATTTTTCATTTAGGGAAGAAATTGTAACACCAAGTTTACGACTTGAATGGATAAATTGATTATCCCCTAAATAAATTCCAACATGCCCTGGTTTTGACCTTCTACTTGTATTGAAAAAAACTAAATCCCCAAATTCTAAATCATCTCTGTCTACTTTTTCACCTATTTCAAATTGTTCTTTAGCAGAGCGGGGCAGTTCAATAGAAAATGTATTCAAAAAAATTTGTCTTGTAAATCCTGAGCAATCAATTCCATCATTAGAGTTCCCACCGTATTTATATGGTGCATCGAGATATTTTATTACTTCGAGCAATATTTTTTCTCTAAATGTTAGAGGGATGTCAGGATTTATATAATTTTTATAGTTTGCAACAAATTTTTCTTTATCGATTGGATTTTCTTCGATCGGGAGTTCATCAAATTCATCCTGAGTTGTATCAGAATAAACTGTATTATTTGTTGTATTGGTTCTGGGTGGCTTTTCAATTTGCTTTTTTAATGTATCTTTTGATGCGAATCTGATAGATTTTTTTTGTTGTTCTTTGTTATGTTTTGATTGATTGTATCTTTGTGTACTTGAAGATGGGGTACAACCTTCAAATAAAATTAGAAATATAATTCCTATTAAAAATGATTTTATTAATCTAATGAACATGACAGAAATAATTATCCCAGATAAGCTCTTAAATTTTTGCTTCTTGATGTATGTCGTAATCTTCTAATTGCTTTTTCTTTTATTTGACGAACTCTTTCTCTTGTCAGATTAAATTTTTCTCCAATCTCTTCAAGTGTAAGAGAATGTTCTCCATTTAATCCGAAGTAAAGTTTTATTACTTCTGCCTCTCTGTCTGTTAAAGTCGAAAGTGCTCTTTCAATTTCTTTTTTAAGTGATTCATTCATTAATCGATAATCTGGCGAAGGAACTTCTTCGTTAGAAAGAACATCAAGTAGACGATTATCTTCTCCCTGTGCAAATGGTGCATCCATAGAAACATGTCTGCCCGAAACTCTAAGAGCATCATTAATTTCACTTACATCCATGTCAAGTTCTTGAGCTAATTCCTGAGCACTTGGTTCTCGTTCAAATTCCTGTTCAAGATTGCTGTAAGCTTTCCCGATTTTATTTAAAGCCCCAACTCTATTCAAAGGAAGTCGAACAATTCTTGATTGTTCTGCAAGAGCTTGAAGGATTGATTGTCTAATCCACCATACTGCATAAGAAATAAATTTAAAACCGCGGGTTTCGTCAAATCTTTTAGCAGCTTTGATTAAACCGAGATTTCCCTCATTTATTAAATCACCAAGTGATAATCCTTGATTTTGATATTGTTTTGCTACTGAAACTACAAAACGCAGATTGGCTTTTACAAGTTTTTCGAGAGCTTTTTCATCTCCCTGTTTAATTCTTATTGCAAGTTCGATTTCGTCATCTGGAGTTAAGAGATCTACTTTGCCAATTTCTTGAAGATATTTGTCTAATGATAGACTTTCACGATTTGTAAATTGTTTTGTTATCTTCACGGCAAATCTCCTATTTTTTTTCTACATAAATTGAATCTACTATTCCAACAATTGATGCATCGACTGGAGCCATATCTACATCAAGAGGAATTACTGCTTCGCTTGCAGTTACATAGTAAATAATTTCTCCTGGTCCAGCACCAATTGTATCTAAAGCGATGATTGGGGAAGAAACTTTTTCTAATTCACCATTAAGTGGTTGAACCAATTGCATTTTATAGCCTGTTATTGATTCATATTTGCGTGTTGCCCAAATGGTCCCTATAATTTTTCCAAGATACATTTTGATTACTCTTTAATAGCAATATCTAATTTATCTACAATTGCCATTATAACGGCATCAACAGGTTTATTTTTTGTAAAAGTTGTTTGACGTGCTGAACTGCCCTGAGCAACAAGTACAACTTCTCCAACTCCAGCTCCCACAGAATCTACAGCTATAACAGTAGATTCTTTTGGTGTATAATCGAGATTTAATTGTCGAACAATTAGAAATTTTGCTCCAACAAGATTTTCATCTTTTTTTGTTGACCAAACTGTACCAATTACTTTACCAAGTATCAATTATTCCCTCTTAAATTTTCTGGTTGTAAAATTTTTAGATTAATTTTTTTGTATCTCTCTATGTCATTAGTAAGAATTATCATATCATTAATTTTAGCAATTGTACAGAACAAAGCATCACGAACGGTTGCAACTTTATTAAAAAATTCTGAAATGTTCAAACTATAACGGGAATTTAATCCAAGTACTTTTAATGCTTTCATAAGATTATCAACTGCTTCTTTTTCATTTTGACTTTCCGCTGCAAAATATAATTCGGCTGAATTAATTACTGTTGTAAAACAAATTCCACTTATCATTGCAATTTCTAAGTCAGATAAAGTATTTTTATCATAATGCTGCAAATGTTCAAGCAAGATATCAGTTTCAATTAAAAAATGTTTTTCATTTTTCATTTAGTATAAATTCTTTTTTTAATGGCTGAGTTAATTAAACTTCCTTTTGATTTTAGAAAGTTCAATACAACAATATCGGGCAGTTGTTGTTTTAATTTTATCTGATTGAATAAATTTATATCTAAATTAGAATTTTGTAATGCTTGTGATGCAGCACCATAAATGTCTATTTTAATTTCTCTAAATCCTTGATTAAAAAGTTTTTTAAATTCTTCTGTGGGTAATCCAATAGAACCGTCACTATTAATATTCGTTTCAAAAGAAAATAACTTTGATAAATTTTCTTCATTCATTTAAGAAGCTCCTTCCAAAAAGACAATTATTTACTTTAAAAAAATGTGCAACTGTTTGAGCAACATCTGCGAATGTTTTTCTAATACCTAAGTTTTTACCTTTTTTATTTTTTCTATAAAATAATAATGGAACATATTCACGACTGTGGTCTGTGCTTGGAGTTGTTGGGTCGTTGCCATGGTCTGCTGTGATAATTACAGCATCTGTCTCATCTAAATTTTCTAATATATTCGGTAAATGATTATCAAATTCTTTAAGAGCATTAGCAAAGCCATAAGGATCATTTCTATGACCAAAGTAAACATCGAAGTCAACAAGATTAACAAATATAAAAGAATGTGATACTTCTTTAGTTGTTAAAAAAATTTTTTCAATCCCTTCAGAATTTGATTTGGTTTTAATCTGGATTTTTATCCCACGATAATTAAAAAGGTCATTGATTTTGCCAATTGCTATTGTTTGTATTTTCTCGTTATAAAGATAATCTAAGATTGTATTATCAAATGGGTCTAATGAAAAATCTTTTCTGTTAGTTGTTCTTTGATAATTATTTGATGTTCCTACAAATGGTCTTGCAATTACTCTGGCTACAGCATTTTGACCAGTTAATACTTTTGTTCTTGCAATTTCGCAAATTTCATATAATTTTTTAACAGGAATAACATCTTCATGAGCAGCAATTTGAAAAACTGAATCGGCAGATGTGTAAACTATTGGAAATTTTGTTTTAACATGTTCATCTCCGAGCTGCATTATAATTTCTGTTCCTGAAGCAGGAATATTTCCGAGAATTCCTTCTACTTTTGTTTCTTCTATAAATTTGTCAATAATATCTTTTGGAAATCCATTAGGGAAAAGTGGAAAAGGTTTTTCAATTTTTAATCCTCCAATTTCCCAATGACCTGTGGTTGAATCTTTCCCGGCAGAAATTTCAATCATTTTACCAAATGATGCTAAAGGATTAGCTTGAGGTAAAATTCCTTTGATGGATTCAATATTACCAAGACCAAGTTTTTCAAGATTTGGCAGACTAAGTCCTCCGACAAATTCTGCCATATTTGATAAAGTGTTGCTTCCTTCGTCGTTGTATTTTGAAGCATCGGGCAATTCACCGATGCCTAATCCATCAAGTATGATTACAATAAAATTATTCACACAGTCTCGTTAAATGCTTTTTACTGTATTACCTCCCTTTTCGAGAGCTTTTTTAAGTGCAAGTTCTGCATTATAAAGTATTTCTTTAACATCAGTTTTATTCGTAGTTGCAGCAACTCCAATTGAAACTGTGAAAGTAGTTTGACGGGAAACTACTGCAATGGGCTTGCGAGCAATTTTTATTCTTAATTTTTCTGCCCATAGAAATACATCTTTTGGTGTTGTATTGAAAAAGTAAACTGCGAAAATTCTTTCATCTAATCTGCCCCATAAATTCATTGGGGTCATTTCATCTTTTATCATTTGTGATATGGCTTTTAAGACTTTAGGAAAAGGATTGCCATCAAATAAAGATTCTTGTTCCAGAAAATCATCAATTTTGATTAAAGCTAATGCTCCAGGTAAATTTAATTCGTTGCTTCTTACAAGATCTATTGTTAATCTTTCAATAAAAGCATCGTAATTCAGAGCTTTTGTTTCAATGTCATATGTTAAAAGACTTTTCAGAATGTTTATTGTTGAATATGAGTGAAGAATGAACGCAAAAAACTTTGTGGCATTTTTAATAAATGTTACTTCGTTATTTGTGTAAATATTTTTTTTGAGACTTTCAAAACAAAGGACACCATAATTCTGTTCATCATAAACCAGTGGAATTGCAAGGAATGAACCGTCAAAGCTAACATCTTCGTTTTTAGAAAATCGTGGGATGTCAATGCTCGAAGTGTCATCAATTTTTACTGGTGTAAAACTTAATATGGCTTTTCCTACAAGTGTTCCACTTAATTCTACTTCCAGATTTTCTCCAGCATATTTGAGTGAAGTTTTGTTTTTTATCCTTGCAATTTTAAATTTTTGTTCGATTGGGCTATAAGCTACAAATGTGAAAACATCCCAGTCGAGTAAATCTTTCATGGAATTATCAAGAGCAGAATAAATGTCGGTTTCGTTATCAAATTTTTTATCTGTCCCAAGAATTCCGATTAATGCTTTGAGTCTTTGTTCTGCTTGAGTTTCAGAAAATTTTTCATCAAATAGACTGATTATTACAGAAATAATTCTAACAATTTTCCCGAGTGAATAAATTTGTTCGATACCAAAAGCATCATTAACTTTTGAATCAAGAACCAGAATGCCGGTTAAATTTTTTCCGTAAAATAAAGGGACACCCACAAAACTTTTTATTCCTTGTGGTGCGCTGTAATAACGAATCACATCAGCTTCTGCATTTGGAGAAATATCTGTTAAAATTTCTGGTTCTTCTTTTTGAACAATTTTTCCCAGTATATCATCTTCTAAATCAAATTTTTGTTTGGTAATTTGAGATGAACTCGAAATATATCTCTCAAGTGTCAACCTTTTTCGATTTTTGTTATACCAGAAAAATGCAGCTGTATGAGCCATGAAAGCATCTTTTACTACACTCAATATTTTTTCCAATACAAAACCAAATTGTTCATCTTGACTTAAATCTTTTGGTAGTTCTTCGCGAACAATTTTATCGAAGTTTTCTTTGAAATCAGGCGGCTTGAAAAAATCTTTACTTGTTCTTGCTACTGAGGGAGTAAAATTTTCTGCAGTTATTACTTCAATGTTCTTTACAGGTGAAATGATTTTAAATTCTTCACCATCATCAGGTTCATAAGCAATTTTTGATTCATTAATTTTTGGTGGACTCTCATCTGATTTTTCATATTCAGAAGTTTCTGATTTTGTATCCCTTAAAAAAATTATAAAGCCTACATAAATTAAAAGTATAACGCCGGAAATAATTTTTAGAAGTGAATCATCTGTTAAAAATGGAATGACTATTAAGATGGGAATGAAAATAAAAATTAATAATCTTTTTCGATATTTATCAGATAATCCCATCTTTCTCCAATTAATTCAAATAATTAATTCAAAATTTTATTCAATAATAATAAAGTTTTGTGAATTTTTCATGAAAGCATCAACATTGAAAGAAGTTTTACAATTTCTTTTTTGCCTGTATTTTTTATCGAAGAATATAAAAATGCATTTGTGCCAAATATTAATTCAGGAAAAAACTTATTAATATTTTTTTTCAGCAAAGCAATTTCAGACTGTTTTAGTTTGTCAATTTTATTGAATATAACATAATAAGGGATGTTTTTGCTTCTCAAGTATTCATTTAACATGAAATCAAGAGGCATGGGATTGTATCTGCTGTCAATTAAATGAAAAGCTAAAACGATGTTTTTATTCAGCTCGATAAAAGATTCAATTATTTTTTGCCACTCAATTCTTTCCTTACGAGATACTTTTGCATATCCAAAACCAGGTAAATCGACAATATAAAATTTATCTTCAACAAGATAATAATTTAACGACCTTGTTTTGCCTGGCGTAGAACTTGTTTTTGCTACTTTCAAGGGTGAAAAAATTGAATTTATAAATGAAGATTTGCCAACATTAGACCTGCCGCATAAAATGACCGTCGGAAGTTCTCTTTTTGGCAAATCATCAAGTTTATATATAGACTTGATGAATTCAATTTTTCTCATAGCAGTCTTTAAAATTATTTAATACAAATGAAAAGATAATAAAGTCATTCCAAAATTATCTTTTTATTTAAGAAGAAATTTAATGTAATTAATATTATGGAGTAAATTCAAATTATTTTAATAACCATTCTGGTTTTCAAAAATTCAATATAAAATGTTATTGATAAAAAAAATAATTTCTTGTATTATTGAAACGGTATAATTAAATTTGAACTGATAATACAATTATTCAAAAATTGATGAAGCATTACTTACTAATTTTTATAATAATCCAATCTTATACAGAGCTGTTTATACTAATCGGTCATTGAAAATTATATATGTAAATAAAGGGGTATAATTAATGGAACAAATATCGAATAATAAACAGATTGAATCAGAAGTAATAGTTGATTATAAAAATCCAAAACTCTCACCTGAAAAAAGAACAGCTGATTTAATTAAGCGAATGACTCTTGAAGAGAAAGTTGCTCAAATGTTATGCATTTGGGAAGATAAAAAAACTATTTTTTATGACGAGAATGGAAATTTTAGTTTAGAAAAAATTAGGGAACATCTTAGTAATGGAATAGGACAGATAGCAAGATTGAGCGATACAAATGGAGGGTTAACCCCAACAGAAATGGTAGAAATGGCAAATACTCTCCAGAAATTTTTTGTAGAAGAAACAAGATTGGGTATACCTGTAATTTTTCATGAAGAATGTCTGCACGGTTTAGCTGCTAAAGAAGCTACAAGCTATCCCGTGCCTATTGGTTTGGCTTCGACTTTCAATACGAAGTTGGTAGAAAAAATATTTTCTGCAATTGCTGAGGATGCAAGAACCAGAGGAGTTCATCAAGCATTAACTCCAGTTTTAGATGTTGCTCGGGACCCAAGATGGGGACGTGTAGAAGAAACGTTTGGCGAAGACCCATATCTAATTGCTCAAATGGGAATTGCTGCTGTTAAAGGATTACAGGGAGATGGAAAATTTGATGAGCAAAATAAGGTTATTGCTACATTAAAACATTTTGCTGCGCATGGACAACCTGAATCCGGAATAAATTGTGCACCGGCAAATTTTTCTGAGAGAATTTTGAGAGATGTATTTTTATATCCATTTAAAGAAGTAATTAAAAAAGCTAATGCTGTTAGTGTTATGGCTTCTTATAATGAAATTGATGGAGTTCCTTCTCATGCCAATAAATGGTTGTTGAAAAAGGTTTTGAGAGACGAATGGAATTTTAAAGGCTATGTTGTTTCTGATTATTATGCAATTAAAGAATTGAATATTAGAGAAGAAGCTTTAAGTCACTCAGTAGCAAAGGATAAAGCAGAAGCAGCAAAATTAGCAGTTGAAGCGGGTGTAAATATAGAATTTCCGAATCCTGATTGTTATTTGAATCTTGTTGAATTAGTTAAAAGCGGAATAATTCATGAATCTGATATTGATGAATTAATTGAACCTATGCTGAGATATAAATTTCAACTTGGTTTATTTGATAATCCATATATTCAAGCAACAAATAATCAATTTGAAGAAAAATTAATTAAGGATAGAGAATTAGCACTGCAGGCTGCTAGGGAAACAATTGTATTACTGAAAAATGAAAACAATGTGCTTCCATTAAGAAATGTTAAAAGTATAGCTGTAATTGGACCAAATGCTGATAGAGTTTTACTTGGTGGATATCATGGGACCCCAAAATTTTATATATCTGTATATCAGGGAATAAAAGAAAAAGCTAATAATAATATTGAAGTACTTTATAGTGAAGGATGCAAAATAACTATTGGTGGTTCATGGAACGAAGATGAAGTAGTTTTACCAAAACCTGAAGATGATGAATTACTCATTAAAGAAGCAATTGAAGTGGCAAAGAAATCCGAAGTAATTGTTCTTGCAATTGGAGGCAATGAACAAACATCAAGAGAAGCCTGGAGTAAAACTCATCTTGGTGATAGACCAAATCTCGACCTTGTAGGAAGACAAAATAAATTAGTTGAAGAAATGCTCAAATTAGGTAAACCAGTTATTGTGCTTCTCTTTAATGGTAGACCTAATTCGATTAATTATATTAAAGAAAATGCTCATGCTATACTTGAATGCTGGTATCTTGGACAGGAAACAGGAAAAGCTGTTGCTGATGTATTGTTCGGTGATTATAATCCAAGTGGTAAATTACCAATTTCTATTCCAAGGTCTGCAGGACATATTCCTTGTTATTATAATTATAAACCATCTGCAAGAAGAGGATATTTATTTGATGATGTTACTCCTTTATTCCCATTTGGTTTTGGAATGAGTTATACAAAATTCAAATTTATTAATCATAGACTTACTAAAGATAAAATTAAACTTGGTGAAACTACTCAATTATCTGTTGTAGTTCAGAATGTTGGAGATATGGCTGGTGAAGAAGTAGTACAATTGTATATAAGAGACATATTTAGTTCTGTAACAAGACCTGTAAAAGAATTGAAAGGATTCAAAAAAATTAAATTGCAGCCAGGTGAATCGAAAACTGTAATATTTGATATTACACCAGAACTTCTCTCTTTTACTAACATTGATATGGAATTCACAGTAGAGCCAGGAGAATTTGAAATTATGGTTGGAAATTCTTCAAGAGATGAAGATTTACTTAAGACAAATTTAACCGTAGAATAATAAAAAAAAATAATATAAATTATAATAGTTTATAATAAGAGCCCAAATTCGGGCAAGTAAGAATGAAAAAAATTATAAAAACAAATAAGCACTTAACTGCAAGCAATAATAAGTGCAGAACTTTAAATCAGTTTACTAAAGAAAACCATCTTAGCATTACTCTATTAATTGATAACTTATTGCAAATTAATTTTATTAATCTTTTATTACTGAAGAATAACTCTCATAATAACTTCGCAAGCTTTCAGTCTTATTCTAAAATCCTGTATGATTTTTATTCGTTAATGTATATCAAAAAATCATTTTATGCGAAACTATTTTGGGCTATATCTATATCAAATAATAATATATAATTAAGAAGGAGGCTATATGCTTCGAAAGTATACTATAGGCTTATTTAAAATCTGTATGATAATATTTTTGATTTTTAGTCAATCCATAGTTGCACAAAGTCGTGGTTCTATTAAAGGTTTTGTATATGATAAGGATACTAAAGAACCACTGCCAGGGGCAAATGTTTTAATTAAAGGAACCTCACTTGGTGCAGCATGTAATCTCGATGGAGAATATGTTATAAGAAATATACCTGCAGGCAAGCACACAATTACTGTTTCTTATATAGGTTATGAATCACAAACTATTAATGTAGAAATACAGGCGAATAGAACACTATCTCAAGATTTTTATCTCAAATTAACAACAATTGAAGGTCAAGATATTATAATTACAGCACAAGCACAGGGACAATTAGCTGCCATTAATCAACAGCTTACATCAGATAAAATTGTAAATGTTGTTTCTGAAGCAAGAATTCAAGAATTACCTGACTTTAATGCAGCTGCGGCTTTAAGTCGTTTACCTGGAATAACTACAACTAAGAGTTCTGGAGAGGATAATAAAGTAGTTATTCGTGGTCTATCACCAAAATACAATTCAATTGAAGTAGAAGGGGTAAAACTTTCAGCTACTGGTAGTTCTTCTATTGGTCTTACATCGGATACCTATGTTCAAACTGGAGGATTAAATAATGACCGTAGTGTGGATTTAAGTATGATATCTCCCTACATGTTAAGAACAATTGCAGTTTATAAATCATTAACACCTGACATGAATGCAAATTCAATTGGTGGTACTGTTAATATGGAATTAAGAGAAGCTCCTACTGGCTTTCACTGGAATGTACTATGGCAGCAAGGTTATACTGCAAAAAGTAAATATTATGGTAATTATCGTGGGGTTGCTTCTGCAAGTAATAGATTTTTTAATGATAAGTTAGGTGTTTATGCACTGATAAATTTAGAAGCATACGATAGAAATTCTGATAATATGAATGCTGGTTATAGTCTTGCAGCTGAAGAGGCTCAAATAGATCCAACTACAGGTTTTCGTCCAATAAAAGTTGCATCTGTAACGTTCAATCGTCACTTGGAAACAAGGCAACGTTATGGTGCTAACTTAATTTTAGATTATAATATACCAAATGGGTCACTAAAACTAGTTAATATGTTTGCCAGATTGAATTCAGATTTTACTGAACACCGACAAACTATTAACTATGACAATGGTAGAATGGAATGGCAATTAAGATCTGGCGAAAATGTAATTGACCAACAAATGAATTCTATTAAATTAGATTATGATTTGAATTTTTTGACTTTAGATTTATCAGCCAGTTATACTTCAGCATCAAATAATTTGGAAAATTCTCCTGTATTTAATTTTAATCAAACAGATGCGCTACAATCTGGTGTTAAAAGAGATAATGTAAAACCTGAAGACTTAACTTATCTTCTAACAAAATATAAAGGGGCTAATGAAGTAGTTTTAAGAAGCGGTAATCTATTTAGCAATTTCTATAATGAGAAGAAATATTCTTTGAAGGGCGATATAGAAGTACCTTTTAATTTCTTTAATTTCATAAATGGTTCGTTAAAGTTTGGTGGGTACTTTTATGACCAGAAAAACAGCACTGACCAAGAATCTCCATATTTAGGATTTAATGGAAATGCTAACTCTACTGATAATGATATTCAAACTAATTTGATGAGAACAATCAAAAATGAATTTGGTATTTCAACAAATACAAGAGGAGAGTTAGTCGGTAGTTCCTTTATAGATAATGATAGCAAACTTTATGATCCTTTTCTTGATAATAAATATGGCTCAATATTTTATGTAGCAAACAAAGGAGTATTAAATGATATATTAAATTATATTATTGGACGACCAGAATTTGATGCTTCTAATAAAGATTATAGTTCGGGTGATAAAGGCGGTTGGTATAATGGGCCATATCAAAAATTAACAAATGATTATAATTATAAAGAAAAATATTATGCTTCATATTTAATGTCGAAAATTAATTTCTTGAATTTTATGGTTATTGGCGGTGTGCGCTATGAAAAAGTTAAATCTGAATACTTCGCTTACAATGCCAGAGATATGAGAAATGCTCAAGCTCAAATTATGTATGATACTACTTCTTATAAGCAAAATGAATTCTTTCTCCCGATGGTTCAAACAAAATATACTCCACTTAAATGGTTGGATGTTCGTTACGCATATACACAAACACTTTCAAGACCTGATTATCACTTAATTAGTCCAAAGTTTACAATTACACAAAATAATCAAATATATACAGGCAACCCTGAATTAAAACCTGCAAGAGCATTTAATCATGATCTCAGTTTTACATTTCATAGCAATCAAATAGGTCTTTTAACTATTGGTGGATTCTATAAAACTATTAAGGATTTTGTTTACAATGCTTCTTATCAATTGGATGCTGCAGAAGGTGCAGGTATTGATTCTCTGCGACGTTATCAAATTATTCGAGATGGAGCTCTTGTAGTTACACCTATTATTAATCAGACAACAAAGAAATCAAATGCTACTGTATTTCGTCCATTGAATAATCCTTATGATGCTATTGTAAAAGGATTAGAGCTTGACTTCCAGCATACATTCTGGTATTTGCCTTATCCATTTAACGGATTAATATTAGGCATAAATTATTCTCGAATATATTCTCAAACCAGATATCCATTCTATGATGTGAAGGTTAAAATTGTAGGTAGAGATAGAATACCTGTTCTGATAGATAGTTCTGCTGTTGGTCGTTTAATAGACCAACCTAATCATGTGTTGAATACATTTATTGGTTTTGATTATAAAGATTTTTCTGTTAGATTCTCATTTGTTTATAATGACCAGATAACAACAGGCAACGGGGGAAGATATCCAGAAAATGATTCATATGCTAAAGATTATTTCAGAGTTGATTTTTCAGCACGTCAAAAACTACCTGTATTTAATAGTGAATTATACTTAGACTTCAATAACTTGAACAATGCTAATATACAATCTATTCAAAGATCAATAGGTGGGTTTACAAATATTCAAAATTATGGTTTAGTAGCAAATGTTGGTATAAGAGTAAGATATTGAATTTAATATAATTTATAACTTATCACATATCACTAAAAAGGAGTGCAATATGAAAAAATTAACATTAATACTATCAATAGTTATTTTGAGCAGTTTTATTTATGCTCAAAAAAAAGATACGGTAGTAGTTCCAGGTTTCTATGAAACAAATAAATATGGTACCTTAAATGATGCAATAGAGGATGCAATTCAAAAAGGAACTATAAATAACACAGTATTTAAATTAAAACCATATGAAGTATATGTATTAAGTAGAAGTATTTTTTTAGACCATGGACAAAATCTGGAACTGTATGCCCCAAAACCAGGAAAAACACAGGAAAGTGCTCCACCTCAAATTGTTTGGACTGAAGAAGGAATTGCTAGAGATTATATAATTCAAAGTTATGGTGATATTAAAGCATCAAATATCTGGTTCCGTTACGCTGACTTTTTGGGTAATAAAATAATGACCTCAATTACCTTTGAAAATCAGAATGATGCTAATGATCCTGAAAGAGGTGAGTTCGATGGCTGTCTTTTTGATTATGCAGGTATTGGTGCTGAATCTGCAGGGGCAATTTGCGTCAAAGCTGATCATTTTGTGGGTAAATTTACTAATTGTTACTGGAGAAATAATTCAGATAATCATTTTAGATATTACGGAAGAGCAGTATCATTCCCTTATCAGAGTTCCGGCTGGCATTATGATACTCTGTTCTTCGAGAATTGTACTTTTACAAATCTAAGTCGACTTATTATGCAAGAGGGAAATGAATATAGCGATAATGTTTATATAAATCATTGCACTGTATTAAATACAATTGAGTGGGTATTCCAGTCAGCAGGTTGGATTAGAAATGCAGTAATAACAAATTCACTCTTTATTAATCCTTATATGTATGGATATCGTGCTTATGATGTATGTCCCTCAGGTATGACATATAATGATTTCCTTGCTGGCAAGTGTAATTCTCCTGGTGGCGGTTTAATTAATGGAATTACACCTGTTGATTCGTTTGGTTTTCAGGTTGATTTCACAGATTTCGACAGAAAAATATTTATAGGAAATATTAATTATGCATATCAGGATTGGATGCTTGATTGGTACAAAAGCAGTGATTGGAGCAAAGAACGTATAAGAAATAGAGAGCAGATGTTGTTATTCAATCCTGCCCCAATGTTAGGTGAAAATGAAATTAGATTTATTGACTCTGTTGATGCAAATGGCAATAAAGTATTTAAGACTATTAATGTTGACTGGCAAACTATTTATAACAAAGACCCTAATTTTATTGTGCCTGCAACTAATTTGGATGCTGCAAAACAATTCATTATGTATAAATGGTGGAATAATGCTGATATTGATTGGT
>JARYLX010000249.1 GCA_029907415.1 Melioribacter sp. | reverse complement strand
ATAAGAATGTTTACAAAGACCTGAAGCAATTGATCTGCCGCAACGTTAATTTCAGGCAAGCTTTTTTTCAAATCTGTATCGAACTTTACATTGCGAACTCGCTTGTCGTACTTAACAATACCAAGTGCTGTTTTTACAATATCCGTAATATCGTGCATTGCACGTTCATAACTTGGCGGTCTTGAAAAATCAACAAGCTCTCTCACAATTCTTGAAATTCTATCAATGTTTTCTTTGATGTGAGATAATTGTTCGCTTATAAAGGGGTCTTGACTTTTTCTTTGAAGTATTTGAACCAGAGAAGAAATTGATGCAAGTGGATTTCCAATTTCATGTGCAACACCTGCAGCAAGTTGGCCAATAACAGCTAATTTTTCTGATTGGTCAATTTGTGCCTGAAGTTTTTTGAACTCAGTAAAATCTTTAATAATAATTGAACGTCCCGAATAATCCCCTTTGCTGCCGGGCAGTTTTGAAACGCTCAGTTTAACACTTATAATTCTTCCATCTTTTGTTTTTCTTTCTGTCTCTAAAATTTTTGTAGCCCCTTTTTTAACCTCTTCCTGAATCTGTCTTAATTCTTCTTGATATTTTTCTCCTTCCGGTAAAAGAAATGAAGATGGTTTACCAATAATTTCCTGTTCTGTATATCCAAAAATTCTCTCAGCTCCTTTATTCCAAGCAATAAATTTTTCATTTTCATCTACCATCATAATTGCAGAATCTGAAGTATGGAGAATATTTTTTAGATATTGTTGATTAAGTTCGAGTTTGAATGCCAGGCGGTCCCTTTCATATTTTAATTCATTCATCTTAGCTTCTTGATGTAACATTGCATACCGCACAAGTACCTGTTCAATTATTTCATCAATAAAGCCAAGTAAAATAACAGGGTCAATAGGACTTGCAATTTCTTTCTCAATAACATTCAATACAGCATATCTCCCCTGACTGAACATCTGGCTTACTTCAAGCAAATTTAAATTGGACCTTGAGAACAAAGTATAAATGTCAATTAGATACTGGTCGGCTATTTTATAATCACCCTGTTCTAATACTTCAATAAAGGTAGTAATACTGCTTTCTACAAAAGTATTTATTTGTGCATTTAACAGCTTTTCTTTAAAAAGTTGAATTAGCTTACTGCTCCAATTTTCTGATACCTGGTAAAAATGTTTTCTTAGAAATTCTATTAATAATTTTTTCATTCATTAAATGATTGGTTAATGGCAGAATAAACAATAAATTTCAGAAGTATTTTATATAATAAAGTAATTATTTGCAGACAAAATTAAAGAAACCATTTCTCAATTGAAAGGTTGAAATTTTCCAAACAAACTTTTACTGATGGAACTGAAATATCAATTTAAGTATATAAGAAGCAGTTTTTTAAAGAAAGAGGAATTTATGAAACCATCAATCATATTTTTATTAATTCTCGGTTTTTTTAATCATGTTTACGCTTCAGATGAACAGTTCATAAAAGCAAATATAACTGGTATAAAAGTTTTTTTAAGAGGTGCAGAAATTACTCATTCAGCAAAAGTAAAACTCGAGAAAGGGAAATCAGATTTAATTTTTACTGATGTTGCGCAGAATATTGACCCAAACAGCATTAATATTTCGGCAAAGGGAGATATTATAATTCTTACTGTTAACCAGAAAGTGGATTATCTAAAATTACCTGAGAAAAGCAAACAAATTAAAATGCTCGAAGACTCTCTGGAGATATTAAATAAAAATCTTTCTTCAAAACAAAATGAAATAGAAGTTCTTAAAGCAGAAATTGATTTACTAAACGCTAACAAAGAAATTGGCAGCAAAGAAAAAGGTGTTACAGTTGCAGAACTACAAAAATTTGGTGAATACTTCAGAAAAAGATTAACAGAAATAAAAAACAGAATAACTGAAATATCACTCGAAATAAAAAACATTCAAAAAAATATTGACCGAATTACTAAACAACTTAATGAACTAAACAATAACATCAACAAACCTGTAAATGAATTAGTAGTATCTGTTTCTGCAAAATCAAAATGTGAAGCAGAATTTATCATTTCATATTTAATCAACGATGCATTATGGCAACCTGTTTATGATATTCGTGTAAACAAGCTTGATTCTCCAGCAATTTTGAATTATAAAGCAAGCATTAAACAAAACAGTGGTTTAGACTGGGAAAATATTGACATAGTATTATCTACAAGAAATACAATTCAGAACAATAATAAACCTGAACTTTATCCCTGGTTTGTAGATTTTGAAAGACCCATGTTAAGAAAAGATATTGGATTATCACAAAAAGTTTTTTCACCAATGTCTGCAGTAGTTGAAAGTGCCGCTGAATCAGAATCACTAGCAGATTATTTTGAAGTCACTCAATCACAGCTTTCTTCTGAATTTGTTCCTTCAATTAAATATTCCATCCCTTCCGACAATAAATCTCATATAATTGAATTACAAAACTTTTCCATTCCTGCAACATATGAATACTATGCTGTTCCAAAATTAGATAATAATGCCTTTCTTGTTGCTTACTTAAGCAACTGGAACGAATTTAATTTTTTGCCAGGTGAAATGAACATCTTCTTTGAAAATTCTTTCGTAGGGAAAACATTTATTAATCCATTTACATCAAAAGATACATTAACAATTTCACTTGGGAGAGACCAGAACATATCTTGTTCAAAGCAAACAATCAAAGATTTTACAGAAAGTAAATTTCTTAGCAGTGACATTGAAAGAACATTTGCTTACGAAATAAAAATTAAGAATAACAAAACAATTCCAGTAAAAATAATTGTTGAAGATCAAATTCCGATTTCAAAGAATGAACAAATAAAAGTAAAATTAATTGATTCCGACAAAGGTTCATATTTCGAAAACGAAGGAAAGATAAGATGGATTATTGAATTAAAAGCTTCTGAAGCTGCAAATAGAAAATTTATTTACTCAGTTCGTTATCCAAAAGACAGGATAATTCCTAATTTGTAATCTCAGATTTTTCTATTGAAATAATTTTTGAAAAAATATTTTTGTTACTTTTTTGAAATGGTCTGAATGCATAGATAAATTGTTTGAAATAATTTTCCGGGAAATATGTTTTCAGGCCATACTCCTTTGCTTTTTCATCTGGTAGATATGCTGTATTAAAAATCCAATCCCATATAGCAAGTTTTGTGGCAAAATTTTTATTTCGGCCTTTCCCAGTAGTGTGATGCCATCTATGCATTTCTGGACCATTAATAAACATCTGCAGTTTTCCTGTTTTCACATTGATATTTGAATGGATATACATCCCCCACACCGCACTGATTACTCCTTTATATGCAGCAACTTCCGGTGGTGAGCCAAGAAGAACAATTGGAAGAAATTCTACAGTTTGATTAATTAATATTTCGAAGGCATGTGACCTTGAACCTGAAAGCCAGTCAACTTTTTTAGGAGAATGATGAGCTTCGTGCAAACGCCACAAAAATTTATTTTTATGTTGCCATCTATGCATCCAATAAATATAAAAATCATGAGTTACCAAATAAAAAATTAACTGAAGCCAGATTGGAACATTTGCAAATAATCTTAAACGAGATAAACCGGTAATACTATCAATCGAATTTATAATAAATGTAAATATGAAAATTCCAAGTATATAACTTTGAGCAATAGTATATAAAGCAAGGTCATCAAAAAAACCTTCTCTTAAAATTTTCTGTCCTTTATTGTAAGGGAAAATTCTTTCAAGGATTATAAACAACAGAGCAGCAGAGATAATAATTAAATAAGAAATTATTTCATAATTTTCTAAATGCATATTTGATAAGTGTTCTTAATTTTTCTTTAAGAACAAACTAATTACTGAATAAGTTTATAATAATCATATAGAATTATTGAATAACAGCAACACAGCCACCGCCAGGGGCTAATTGGATTTCAAGTTTATCATTTTTTGTTATGGTTCTTTTAATGATTTTATAATCGTTGGCATTTCTATCAGCATTAATTCCATCCTGATAAATTGTAATTTGATATTCTTTGTTTTCATCAAGAAATGAAAAATCAACTTCAAGTTTTCTTGGGTTCCAATCAGTCATTGCTCCAATAAACCATTTGTTCTCATTTTTTCTTGCGATTAAAATATATTCCCCAACTTTAGCATTAAGAACTTTTGTATAATCCCATACAGTTGGAACTATTGACAAAAATTCCATGCATTCTTTTTCTTTCAGATAGTTTGTTGGAGAATCGGCAAGCATTTGTAATGGACTTTCGTAAATAACATACATTGCAAGTTGATGACATCTTGTGCCCTGACTCATAGGCTCATTAAAAATTATTCTAAAATTTTCTTTTGTTCCG
>JARYLX010000248.1 GCA_029907415.1 Melioribacter sp. | reverse complement strand
TCGAAACCTTTATACATGGAGCTATGTGTATAGCTGTAAGCGGCAGATGTTTTATGAGTCACGAAGTATTTAATAAAAGTGCTAATAGAGGAGAATGCCTTCAGCCCTGCAGAAGGGAATATGAAATTTATGATAAAGATGAAAAATTTAGTTTACTAATAGGTGATGGTTATGTTCTTTCTCCAAAAGATTTATGCACAATTGATTTTATCGATAAATTAATTGAAGCAAAAATTGATGCCTTCAAAATTGAAGGGAGAAAAAGGAGTCCTGAATATATTTACAAAGTTACATCAGTGTATAGAAATGCTATAGATTTATATTTCGAAAACAAATTAACAGATGAAATTAAATTAAAATTAACAGAAGAGCTGTCAAAAGTTTATAACCGTGGATTTTCAAAAGGATTTTATTTTGGAACTCCGGGAATTGAAAGTTATGCAAACGCATACGGAAGCATTGCAACCACAAGAAAAATTTATATTGGCAAAGTTTTGAACTATTACAAGAAAAATAAAATTGCTTATGTGAAAATAGAAGCTAATGATTTAATTGTTGGTGATGCAATCTACATTATTGGAAATACTACTGGAATAGTTGAATTAAAAATAGAAGAAATGATGCAAGAAGAAAATAAAATCATCAAAGCCGAAAAGGGATTTGATATTACTTTCCCTTGTAAAGAACTTGTAAGAGAAAACGACAAGGTTTATAAAATCATTTCCACTCAAGCTTAGGTTTTGAATTTATTACACCAAAACTCGATAAAGCTTCATCAAGGGTTGAGAAAACTTTAAATACTTTATCCATTCGTGTTACCATAAAAACAAGCGAGGGAACATCTTTATTGTAAACCAATCTCAAATCTCCTCCCAAAGAATTAACTTTTTTCAACTGGGAAACTAAAGCACCTAAGAATGTTGAATCGATATATTCACATAAAGTAAGGTCGATAATAATTTTATTTGTTCCTTCATTTATAACTTCTGCAACAAATTCTTTGAATTTTACAGCTTTTGTTAAAGTAGCTCTCGTTAAATAAACATGAACTACTGCAACATCTTTATATTTTTCAGTTTTAAATTCCATTGGTGAACAAAATTTTTTCTAAACTTAATATATGAATATTCATTTTGTTATGAAAATTTTTATGTAATATTTTAGCTCAGTTTGTTTTAAAAATAAAAAAGGCGAAGGATACTGAAACTTAAACTCACCTTCGCCTCTTAAGGACGGAGCTTGTTTGTGTGTGTATAAGCAATGCACAATTTAAGTGCCATTAATCAAACTGAATTTTTTAAATATTTCACAGCATTCTAATTTCTTTTGTGCGAATTTTTTTCGTATCATAGGAAAATTATTCGGTCAGTATTTGTGGAAATCAAAATGGAATTCTAATACTCAACTGAATTTCATTTCTCATCATCATAAATGAATTAGACTCTGATTTTATAGTTTCATTCATGAAAATTTCATCATCATTAAAAAACAATAAATCAAGTTGACTATAAACCCACAGAGCAATGTAAGAGATTAATAAAATGTTTCTTGTTTTGTATGATTTGTTGTATAAATCATATTTCTGTTGAATCAATAAATTATCAACTTCATTCAAATAATCATTTTCTTTTTTATTTGTATCGTAGATATAATAAACTGCACTGGCAAGATTAATTAAAGAAAGAACTCCAAGAATTGAGCCCTTTGTTTTTAGACCACAGTAAAATTGTCCCGAACCAGGCAGAAAAACATTTCTTATCAAAGAATTTCTTACAAGTGAATAGTCAAAAGATTTTTGCATTGAAAATATTTGTGTGCTATCCTGTGAAGGAGTTTCTGATTTTAATGTATTAATAAAATCAACTTTTACCTGATTAAAAAGAGCAATGAGTTTTGGAGATATTTTTGAAGGGTCAGCATTATAATCGTTTTTTATCTTCAATATTTCTTTGAAGCTTTCTTTTGTTGAATCTTCAAAGCCAAGTGAATAAAAAGATACTGCTCTCATTAAATAAATGTCAATTAAAAGTGTATCGGGCAAAGATTTTTCTTTTAACAACACATTTGAATATTTTATAACATTTTCATACTCAAAAGAATCATATTCTCTTTTGACTTTCTCAAATGAGATTTCCTGAGCAAAAATATTTAATGAAAATAAAAACAATAAAAAGAAAAAATTTTTTTTAGTCATTTGAGAAGAACCATTTTTCTGGTTTGAATAAGAATATCAGTTTTCAAACATACAAAATAAACTCCTGCCGGAACTTCCTTACCATATTTATCTTTCCCATTCCATTCAACAGAATATCTTCCAGCATGAAGATTTCCCTGTTTCAATGTTATTACGTGCTGACCAAGTAAAGAATAAATATCAAGCGAAACCGATGAATATCTTGATAATTCAAACGAAATTGTTGTATTTGGATTAAAAGGATTGGGATAGTTTTGAAATAATGCATCTGTTTTTGGCAGATTATTTTCTTCTTCATTATCAGATTTAGTTGTTAGTGTTACAAGTTTTTCAAGGTATGGAACAATATTTCCATTTTCGTCTCTTCCACCAAAAACAACAATTGTATTTCCATAATTAATTGCCATTGGATTTCTTCTTGCATATTTAAGCGGGGGAAATGAATAAATAAGAACTTTTCCATCACTCAAAAAGTCTATTGCTTCAACTGATTTGAGAGCTTTATCTGTTTCATTAAAACCACCAATAATAAAACCTCTTTTTAATACAGGGTTATAAATTGCAACTCCTCCAGCTCGGGGAGTTGAAAGTTTTTGCGTGAGTTCTTCAATTTTATTTTTACTAATATCAAATTTATTAATAGAAGAAAGCGCACCGTTTAAAATTCCACCAAAAATATAAATATTATTATCAAGAAGAATACTCATCTGCTGCTTTGGTTGATTTTGACTTGTTGTTCCGTAAGTAAAATTTATTTTTTTGTTTATTAAATCATACCCAATAATATAAGGAAGTTCATGAACTCCGCTGGGAATGGGTTCACCACCTATGATATACAATAAATTATTTTTAATATATCCAGTAGAAAATGCTCTTGCAAAATTATCCTGAGTATCAAAAACAACAGGGTTTGATGGAATTAATTTATAATTCCATGATTCCATTACATTTTTTTCTTGAGCAAATTCACTCACACCGCCAAAATAAAGAATTTGCGATTGCCAGATATTTGCTACAAACAAATATCTTGGCTGACTCATTTTACCCACAATTTTCCATTCACCTGAAAGAATATTGTATTCCTGAATCCAATCAACAATTTCTTTAGAAGAATTTTCTCCGCCAAGCACATAAAATTTATTGCTAACTGTGTCATAGACTACCTGACCTCCTGAAACAGGAAATTTCATATCCCAGCCGGTTACTACCTGCCATTCATAATTCTGTGCAAGTACAGGCAGGGCAAATAATATCAGCATCATAAAAATTTTTCTTCTCATACTCACCTCTTTCTTATGTATAGAACAAGTTCTATACCATCATTTTTCTTTTAATACCAATTTAAGTTGTACAGTATCTCCTTGTTTAACATAAAAACTTGTATCAATATCTTTATAATTTGGATTTTTAACAGTTAATCTCACAAAACCAGGAAAAACTCTAATTAATTCTTTCATAGGGGTTTGACCCTTGAAATCCCCATTGACATAGATGTTTCCCCAGGGATTAACCTTGCAATTTATATATCCCATTAAAGATTCAAGTGAAACCTTTAAGTTTGTTACTTGTGAATGATTTATTTTAACTACTTCAGAATAAATTGGATAGTCAGGATGTACTAATTTAATAGTGTGTTCCCCTTCTATTAATGCTAATGGTTTATTCATTGGTGTTGTTTCAAGTTTTTCTCCATCTACATAGACATCAGCCCACGGGAAACATTCAACAAATAATCCTCCATATTTTAGTGGAGAGCCTTCGTTTAATGTTTTATTTTCTGTTGTTTTAGCCGCAATTAAACTGGAATCAATTTTATTATTAAATGATTGTTTTTCATCCAAGGCAGCTTTTTCTTCCCTTGGTTCAACTTTTTGTTGATCAACCCTTTGTTCTGCAGGTAAAGATTTTTTTAATTGTATTTGATTTAAGTAAATTGTAACTGCTATTATTAAAACAATTAAAGCAATCCCAGAAATAATAATCTTTGTTTTTCTTTTATCGGGTTTTACTTCTTTACTTAAAGAAATTGTTAATTGTTCTAATTGAACATTCAATTCATTTAATACTTCGAGTGCAGAATTATAACGAAGTGCAGGTTTCTTCTTCAAAAGACGAATAATAATTTGTCTAATTTCTTCTGGTGTTTCACTCAAACCTTCAATAATATTGTTTTCATTGTAGGACATTATTTCATTTAAAGTAAGAGTAACATTTTCTTTCAAA
>JARYLX010000247.1 GCA_029907415.1 Melioribacter sp. | reverse complement strand
AATCAGTTTTGATTTCAGCAATGATTTTATCTTATCAAAGTCAGGATTTCTAAATTCATTCCATTCAGTTAATATTAAAAGAGCATCAGCATTTTCTAATGCTTTATATTGTTCATCTACATATTCCAGAATATTACCAAGATAATATTTTGCGTTATCAGCAGCTGCAGGGTCATAAGCTTTTACTTCTGCTCCAAGTTCAACGAGCTTTTTTATAATAACAATTGAAGGGGCTTCGCGCATATCATCAGTATTTGGTTTGAATGCTAATCCCCAAACGCCAAATGTTTTCCCCTTGATATCATTATTAAAATGTTTTAGAATTTTATTAACAAGAATAAGTTTTTGATTATTATTTACTTCGTCAACAACTTTCAAAATTTTTATTGGAGAACCTTTTTCTTGAGAAGTTTTAATCAATGCTTTCACATCTTTCGGGAAACATGAACCTCCGTAACCAATACCAGGAAAAAGAAATCTTTTTCCAATTCTTGAATCGGCACCCATAGCTTTACGAACTAAATCAACATTAGCACCAACAGCTTCGCAGAAGTTTGCAATCTCATTCATAAAAGTAATTCTCATAGCTAAATATGAATTGGCAGCATACTTTGTTACTTCTGCACTCTCAGGGTCCATATTGTAAATTGGATTACCTTGACGAACAAATGGTTCATAAAGCTCGTGAAGTTTTTCAAAAACTTTTTGACTTCTTGCCCCAATAACAATTCTATCTGGTTTCATAAAATCTTCTACTGCAAAACCTTCACGCAAAAATTCTGGATTTGAAGCTACTTCAAAATTTTTAATTCCATGCTTTTGTAAAATTTTTGTTACTTCATATGAAGTTCCAACAGGCACGGTACTTTTGTTAACAATGATTTTAAAATCTGAAGTATTAGCTTCTTTCAATATTTTGCCAATTTCGTCAGCAACACCAAAAACATATTTCAAATCTGCCGAGCCATCATCATCCTGAGGTGTGGGCAGACATAAAAAAATAATTTCTGATTCAAGTACAGCTTTCTTTAAATCATCCGTAAAAATTAATCTTTGTTTTTCAATATTTCGATGAAATAAAATTTCTAAACCGGGTTCATAAATTGGGACTATTTTGTTTTTAAGTTTTTTTAGCTTTTCTTGATTATTATCAACACAAATCACCCTATTTCCCATTTCTGCAAAACATGTCCCACTAACCAATCCAACATAGCCCGTTCCAATAACTGAAAGTTCCATTTGTTTTCCCTCAATTTTTATAAGTTATTTTTTATCTGTCAGAATTAAATAAAAAATCTTTATCTATTTCCTTAAATCTTTTTAATGATAAATCTTTTTGAGATACAATTGGATTTTCAACATTCCAGTTGATATTCAAATCAGAATCGTTATATAAAATTCCTCTTTCAAATTCTTTATTGTAGAATTGAGTGCATTTATAACAAAAAATAGTTTCTTCAGATAAAACAGAAAAACCATGAGCAAATCCGGGTGGTATCCACAATTGATATTTATTTTCTTCACTTAATTCACACGAAAAATATTTTCCAAAGGTAGGAGAACCAAAGCGAATATCTACAGCAACATCTAAAACTTTTCCTTTAATTACATAGCACAATTTACCTTGAGCAAATTCACCGACTTGATAATGAAGTCCGCGTATAGTTCCTTTTTTTGATTTTGAAATATTATCCTGAACAAAATTATAATTAATTCCTAACTCTGAATATTTTTTTTGATTAAATGACTCAAAGAAAAAACCTCTTTCATCAAAATAAACATCAGGTTTTATAACTAATAAACCATCAATAAAAGTTTTTTCTGTTGTCAAATTACCCTCTCAAAATTTAGGATTTAAATGCCAGCGCCAAGCAGATTCAAGAATTTCTTCAATAGAAAATTTAGGTGACCAGCCTAAGACTTCTTTAGCTTTTTTATTATCTGCAACAAGTATTGCAGGGTCACCTTCTCTTCGCGATGTAATTTCATATGGAATTTTTCTTTTTGTAATCTGTTCGGATTTCTTAATTATTTCAAGGACTGAATTACCTTTCCCGGTTCCAAGATTAATAATAGTCGATTCATTGTTAGCATTTAAGTATTCTATAGCTTTTAAGTGCGCATCAGCTAAATCCATTACATGAATATAATCACGAATACATGTTCCATCCAGAGTATCATAATCATTTCCATAAACAAATAACTTTTCTCTTTTTTGTAATGCAGTATAAAGAACAAGTGGAATTAAATGAGTTTCAGGATTATGGCTTTCTCCAATTTCACAACTCAAATGTGCCCCTGCAGCATTAAAATATCTCAATGCTACATATTTTAATCCATAAGCTGTATCGAAATCTTTTAACATAGTTTCAATCATAAGTTTTGTATTTGCATAAGGATTTATAGGTTTTGATGATTCTTTTTCCGAAATAGGAATCATCAATGGATTGCCATAAATTGAACATGTTGAAGAGAATACAAATTTTTTAATTTTAGAATGAACAACGGCTTTAATTAGATTAAAACTTCCAACTACATTATTCAAATAATAAAGTTCTGGATTTTTAACCGATTCACCAACATAAGCCAGAGCAGCAAAGTGAACTACAGCTTCAGGATTATGTTTTTTAATTGCCTCAAATAATTTTTCATATTCAAGTAAATCCACAATTTCGAGTGGAACACCTTCAGGCAAAGCTTCTTTATGTCCGCGAAATAAATTATCTATTACAATAGGTTCATGACTATATTCGCATAGTAATTTTACAAAATGAGAACCAATATAACCTGCTCCACCTGTAACTAGTATTTTCATAATTTTTCTACTTTTTTTTGTAAAAATACGAAATAAAATTCTTGTAATTAAAAATATTATAAGAAATTTCTTATAAATTGTAATACACAAAAAAATTTTTACTCGATAAAAATTTTTATTGAACAAACCATGTTATAGCGTTAATTTACACAATAAAATATTGAGGGATATAAAATGGCAAAGCTTCCAAAAAGATTCGAAAGATTCTTGAAAGAATTTCCTGAAATTGCAGTAGCTTATGAAAATTTAGGTGCAGCTGTTCATGAATCCGGACCACTTGATGAAAAAACAAGAATACTAATTAAATTAGCTCTATCAATTGGTGCAAGAATGGAAGGAGCGGTTCATGCTCAGGTTCGTAAAGCATTGAAATCAAAAATTAAGAAAGAAGAAATTCGTCAAGTAGCAATTCTTGCCATTCCTACAATTGGATTTCCTGCCGCAATGGCATCATTAAGCTGGATTGATGACTTATTAGACAAAAAAGGAGGAAAATAATTATTGGAAGAAACAACACTTCGTTTTCATTATAAACTTTACATTGATACAAAAAGATTTACCGCACTATGGGCCTTCAGCGAAGCTGTTTTCGGTGGAATGCTCGCTATATTGAAAGTTCCATTCTCTGGAATGCTCTTAAGTGGTGCAGCAACAGTTTTTATTTCATTAATTGGCAGATATTCAGAAAATAAATCAGAAATTCTTCGTTCTACTCTACTTGTCATACTCGTTAAAGCAGTTGTGAGTCCTTACAGTTCATTAAGTTCTTACTTTGCTGTTACATTACAGGGATTGATGGGCTATGTGTTTTTTAAGTATATAAAAAATATTAAAGTAAGCAGCATTCTTCTTGGATTTTTCTCAGAAACATTTTCTGCAGTTCAACGAGTTCTTGTATTAACAATCCTTTTTGGAGTTACATTCTGGGAAGCAATTGATTCTTTCACTCATTTTATTTTCAATCAAATTGGAGTAGAAAAATATTTTTATCCTTTTAGCTTGAGTATTTTCTCAATCATGCTTTATATAACTATTCATATGTTAGCAGGAATTTATATTGGGTCAAAAGTTGTAAAAATTCCAGAATGGATAGAAAGCAGAACTGATTTGGTTTATCCTCTTTATTCATCTTTTTATTATAAGATGGATGCATTCAAATTAAATATGAAAAAGAAGAAAAAAAGATGGTGGAAAAAACCAAGTGGAATTATAATCATCTCATTTTCAATTCTATTTATGATTTTATCTTTTTATTCAAAAGAGCTTGGACCAAACAAAGCAATAGAAATTCTTATGATGTTAATTCGCTCCGTATTAATAACATTTATCTGGTTTGTTTTTGTTGGACCATTTATTGAAAGGAGATTTAGTAAATTCCTTGAGAAAAATAAATTCAATCACGCACCCGAGATTAATAAAATCATTGTCCTTTTCCCAAGTATAAAGAGACTTATCAATTATACTTGGTTTATGTCGCAGGGTTATATTGGAATTTTTAGATTAATAAAATTTTTCTCAGATACAATTGCTTTATTACTTTCAGCTGATATTGATGAAGAACAGGATTTATATCATAACTGGATTGAGTAAAACCGGCAAAACAACACGTTTAATGAGC
>JARYLX010000246.1 GCA_029907415.1 Melioribacter sp. | reverse complement strand
AGTTAATAGTTAATAGTGACAAGGATTATTGTAGTGAAATTTCTCCTGTTTTTATTACACCATTAGAATATTTCAGTTTTACTTTCAGTTTGTGATTTACTTCGTCGATATAAAACGAAACATCTTTGTTTTGTAAATAAGAATCAGATTGTGCAGTAGTTTGTAAAGGAAATTGAAAATGATTTGCAATTTTTTTCAAACCTGAGCCAAGAAAAATAAAAACTACTCCTGTTGCTCTATCAGTAATAGTATGTGGTGCAGATGAATTATCAATTAGAGTTGCAACGGTAGAATTAAAATCAATAGTAGGTTGTGCCTGGTCACCAAGATAAATTTGAGGTGGATTTGCATCAGAAAGCAAACCTTGTAAATATTGCATTGTATTACCAATATTTAAACAAGCTTTACTACCATTTTGAATACCAAAGACTTGACGGCAACCTTCAAAAATCCATGGGGTTGAAGATTTAGAATAATCCGGATGATAAGCATTGGACGGATAATAAACATTTTCAAGCGAAACATTAGAAGTACAATTTGGACCAAGATTAATAACACCGTTCCAATAGCCTGTTTTAGAATTAGAGGCAGTTAAAACGCGAGAATAAGCATGAATTGCATCAATTCGTGCTTTGTATGAATCGACAAAGAAAGCGGAATACTTATAATAAGAAAAATCAATTTCAATTGGGTTTAATATACATAAATTATTTAAGCGAGAAGAACATAAAAGATGGTCTGTGATACAAGTATCGTCTTGCATGAATTTCCAACGATAAGCATATTGAGAAGAAACTTGATCCCATTCTTTAGCAAAATTATTTGATAAAATGTAAACGGAAGTTGTGAAATTATTTGAAAAGGTGGCGCTTAAACAGGAAGCTTGACCGGAAGTTACACTAACACCGGAGATTACAACTTGATTATTATTACGAACTTTTACACCGTCAAGTAAATTTGCAAGCCAAATTGATTTATCATTCTCAACAAAATTAGGGTCATCGGGATTTGCCCAAGTACCAAGCCAATGAAAATATATTGTTCCATTTGTTGAGGCAATAGAAATAACAGTACGAGAATCAGCATTTGTATAAGTACCTGGATGAACAAAAATTCGAACTTCGCGACCTAGTAAATCGGTAGGTAGTAAATCAAGGACTGCATTAAAAGTTTTCTTAGCATTTTTTAATGTTAAACCTGAATTATTGTCATTTCCATTTTCAGCATCAACGAAATAAACAAAACCTTTGGCGCCCCATGGGAATGTAATCATTTTATCATTAGGAAAAGAAATTAAATTTTCAGGATTAACTTTTTTATGTTTCAAGAACATATTTACTTTTTTCATAGTAACACCTTAAAATTATTTAAGCAAAACACGAATAAGCTGTAATGAGCCGGTAGCAGAATCAAGAGAATAACCATTAATTATTTCATTAGAGGTAACAGGTTTTGCATAACCTGAAGCATCGGTAGTAACTGCGTCGCCAACATTTACGGCACTTGCAGTTTTAACAATTGCGACACCTGAAACCATAACAGGCATTTGATTTCCTTCGTTAGAATCTGCAACAACTACACCGAGAGCTTTAGAATCTGCGGTAGGATAATTACCATCAAAGCCAACAAAAAGATTTTTAACAAAAGATTGTTGAGCTTTAACAGAAATAATTAAAGTTGGATATTGAGTTAACATTTTATTTCTCCATTAATTATTTATAAAAATTAATTTTCTTCTGTTTTTGGATAAAATATTTCATCGGGAGTTGGTGGAGTTAAACGAGGTCTGCCGCGTTTACGATAAAAAGTTTGTTCTGTGGATTCAATTTTTTTTACATTTGGAGGTAAAGGTAAATCATCAGGATATTCAATTACAGAACCTACAGGGAAAAGTTTGCCATGAAAAAATAAACTATATTTAACAATGATTGCTTTCATAATAACTCCAATTATTAATTAATATTTTTAGACATAGACTTATAAAATGAATTTTAGTTAGTATCTTTAATTAAAAATGCTGCGTCTGAGCCTACAATTTTAGGAACAAAAATATCGGTGTTACGAATAATTGAAATTTTTCCACCTTCGATATATTTATCGACAACAGGATAACCTATTTTTCTCAAAGTATAAGCGAAAGAGGGTTCATAAACATTTCTTGCAACATTTTCATTTTGTTCTGGTACATAAGCAAGAATAACATTATCCTGCCAAACATCAACAAAGGTTCCGGAATCATCTACAAAGACTGCTTTGCCAACATAAAGATTTGGGAAGTCAAACAATTCGCGTAAGAGTTCTTCACTCATTACAGAATGTGCTGTATATTTAATTCTATCAAGAATCATCGGGTGATTTTTTAATGCTGCATAGGTAGATGCACCGAGAAGAATTGTGTTTGGATAGCGAGCAATTTTAGAACGAATAGTTTCACGAGCTGTTTCAATAATTGCGAAAGGATTTGATGATTCATTTGTAAATTTATCTGCTGAAGATAAAATAGCAACAGAATTTGGGCTATAATTATTTTCGTCTTGAGAAAGGTCAGCAATTAATTTTTCAAGTCTAAGCTGAATGCCTTCAGCAACAACAGTAGCGGCATGGAGTTCAAGATTTGCAATATCTTCTTCAATTTCTCTATAATCCATAGGATATTCAAGGTCGTGCTCGGTTAAAACATAATCAATCGAAGATCTTCCTTCCGGAGAAATACGATTAGATTTTGCTCTTATTGCTCTTTCGGTGTTATAAACACGAAAAGCTTCTGCATTAAATTGTGGGATTTTTCCACCTTCTTTTTTAACATAAACAACGGGGAAAAGATTTGTGCCGATGAAGTTTGCATTTGTGTAACCACGAGCGACATTAGTTAATACTTCATCAACAACGCGTAGGGATTCTAAGTGATCCATTTTAACTCCTTATTTATTTGTTTTTAGTTAGTAGTTAGTAGTTAGTAGTTAATAGTTAATAGTTAGTAGTGACTAGTTGTTATCCATTACTATTTATTTGTTAATAATAAATTAGCTGCGTGTAAATAGGATACTTTTTTTTCTTTCATTATTTGTAAAATTTTACGATGTATTTCACGAGATTTTTGGTCAACAATCGCAAATGAAAAAGTCTCTTCTTCTTGATTTTCTAAATCAGGTTTAGTTGCAAATTCTTGTAAAAGGTTTGAATTTGGTTTAGCGTCGAGGATAGCAATTAATTTTTCAAAAACGAGTTCAACGAATGTTGCAATATTTATTTCTTTATTCTGGATTGCATCGAATAATTCTTTTATTAATTTTGCTTGGGCAGGAATAATTTTATTTGATTTAATTAAATCAGCATTAATTTCGTCAATTAAATCATCTGGTAAATTAGAAGTGAATTTATTCTCAAATACTAGGAAGTCTAATTTGGAATCATTAACTTTATTATTTAATGAATCTAATTTATTTGATAACCGATTTAATAATGCATAAATATTTATAATTGCATCATAAATTAAATCATCATTTTTTTGTGCTTGCTTAGAATCTGGGGAATCATTTGCATCAGTAATCGCTTCTTCAATTAATTTAATATCATCATCAGAGAGTATAGGGACGGAGTTGTTTTCAGAATGATTAATTAGAGCTGCGGCTTTTAATAAATCATTTTCAAATAAATCGCGAGGAATTTGGCTAAATTGATTTTTTGCATTTTCAATTAAAATTGTTTTAGATTCTTCATCAATTTTATTTTCTTCAGAATTAATTAATTCATCTGCAAAACCATAATCGATTATTTCATTGCCAAATAAAAATGTTTCGGCATCCATTAATTTTTTTATTTCTTCAACAGATTTTTTAGATTTGTTTGAATATGAGGTAACGAGTAAGTTGGAAATTTTTTCAATGTAATCTGCATCATCACGCAATTTATTGTGGTCGCCAATCGAAACAAGCCAAGCATTGTGAAGCATATAAACTGAATTGGGATTAATTAAAACTTTATTTGCTGCTGTGGTAATAAAAGAAGCTGCTGAAGCTGCAAGTCCTAAAATTTCAATTGTAACAGGTTTAGAATGATTTTTAATCAAATTGTAAATTGCAATTGCTTCATAGACGCTACCACCTGGAGAATTAATTGTTAAGTAAATTTCCTTATCAGGATTTGCTAAAAGAAAATCTGATAAGTCTTTAGAGGTGAAATCAAAGCCGATAATACCGGAGATATTAAACTTTTCCATTGAAGTGCCCTTAATTGTTAGACAAAAAATAAATATATTTACTTATTTTTGCAATAGTATCAAGAAAAAAATTTTTTGTTATAAGTATATTTGATTATTTATTAGGAATTGTGGGAATCCATTCCTTTGGAAGGAGGTGGAAAATAGGGGTATAGAGGGTTAAATAAAAAATATCGAGAATATCGGATTAAGAATATAGAAGTAGATTATAAGGATAGAAGATGAAATTAAGAATTAAGAATTAAGAATTAAGAATTAAGAATTA
>JARYLX010000245.1 GCA_029907415.1 Melioribacter sp. | reverse complement strand
TTAAATTTATAAAATTACTTAGAATATAATTCTACAATCAATTGTTCATTAGCATTAAGTGGAATTTCTTCTCTTTCAGGAATATTCATGAATGTTCCTGATAGAGTTGCTTTGTCAACAGACAACCAACCGTAGACATTATCTTTTGTTCTTCGTAAAGAATTATGAATTACATCAAGTTTTTTACTTTTTTCTCTTACTGCAACAACATCACCTGGTGAAAGTAAATAAGATGGAACATTAACAATACGATTGTTGACAGTAAAATGTCTGTGCAAAATTAATTGACGTGCTGCTTTTCTTGAAGGAGCAAAACCGAGACGATAAACAACATTATCAAGTCTTCTCTCAAGTAATTTAATTAAGTTAGCACCAGTCACACCCTTTTGTCTCATTGCTCTATCGAAGTAGATACGGAACTGAGTTTCTTGCAACCCATAAATTCTTTTTACTTTTTGTTTTTCTCTTAATTGAACTCCATATTCAGAAAATTTTGCACGTCGTGTTAAACCGTGTTGTCCCGGTGCATAATTTCTTTTTTCAAGAGGACATTTTTCGGTATAACACTTTGTTCCTTTTAAAAATAATTTTTGTCTTTCTCTTCTGCATAATTTGCAACTTGGACCAATATATCTTGCCATCTAAATTTTCTCCTGTTATACTCTTCTACGTTTTGGTGGTCTACAACCATTATGTGGAATTGGAGTATTATCTTTAATTGATAATATTTCCAATCCAGCTGTATTTAATGCTCTGATAGCTGCCTCTCTGCCTGCACCTGGACCTTTGATTATAACATCAACTTTTCGAAGTCCAAGGTCATAAGCTTCTTTAGCAGCAGCTTCAGCAGTAACCTGTGCTGCAAATGGTGTATTTTTTCTTGAACCTTTAAAACCATTCTTTCCTGCTGAAGACCATGAAATTGTATTTCCATAGATATCTGTAATAGTAACAATCACGTTGTTGAAAGAAGCTTTAATATGAGCTACTCCAACTGAATCAACGTGAACTTTTTTCTTTGCTTTTTTAACTGCCTTAGCCAATTTAACTCCTCAATTATTTATTACTTCTTAGCCGGTGCTTTTTTCTTTCCAGCAACAGTTTTACGTTTTCCTTTTCTTGTTCTTGCATTTGTTCTTGTTCTTTGACCTCTTACAGGCAATCCTCTTCTATGACGCAAACCGCGATAACATCCAATATCCATAAGTCTTTTAATATTCTGCTGAACTTCACTTCTTAAAGCACCTTCAACTTTATATTCAGCAGTCATTATAGAGCGGATTCTTGCAACTTCTTCTTCTGTAAGTTCTCCAATTCTTTTATCAGGATTTACCTCGGCTTTTTGAAGAATGTCCATAGCACTCTTTCTGCCGATACCATAAATATAGGTCAATCCTATAAATGCTTTTTTTTGTTTTGGTAAATCAATTCCTGCTATACGAGCCAATCTTTTTCCTCCTAAATTTTAACCTTGTCTTTGTTTATGTTTGGGATTTTTACAAATTACCCTTACAACTCCTTTACGTTTTATAATCTTACAATGTTCACACATTTTTTTTACAGATGCTCTTACTTTCATAAATTCCCCGTTATTTATATCTATATGTAATTCTTCCTTTATTTAAATCGTATGGCGAAAGCTCTACTGCAACTTTATCTCCAACTAATATTTTTATAAAATGCATTCTCATCTTTCCTGAAATATGAGCAAGGATTTCATGCCCATTTTCAAGTCGAACCTTGAAATGAGCATTTGGTAATGTTTCAGTAACTATTCCATCTACTTTTATTGGTCCTTGCTTTGCCATACTTTTTAATTCAACATATTGTTAAAATTTCTGGTTTACCATCAATTACTGCTATTGTATGTTCAAAATGTGCAGATGGCAAACCATCCATTGTTTTTACAGTCCAGCCATCTTCGTCTACAAAAACTTTATATGAACCCATATTAATCATGGGTTCGATTGCTAAGGTCATTCCATTTTTAATTAAAGCTCCTGTTCCCCTTTTCCCGTAATTCGGGATTTGCGGATCTTCGTGCAAGTGTTTTCCAACACCGTGTCCACACAAATCTCTTACAACAGAGAAACCAAAAGATTCAACATAAGTTTGTATTGCATTCCCAATATCACCAATTCTATTGCCTGCAACAGCCTGCTCAATTCCCAGATAAAGAGATTTTTCAGTTACATCCATCAGTTTCTTTTTTTCTTCAGACATTTTACCAATCGCAATACTTATTGCAGCATCTCCATAATAATTATTTTTTTCAACACCTACATCAATTGAAAGAATTTCACCTTCTTTAAGAACACGGTTGCCTGGAATTCCATGAACAACCTCATCATCAATTGAAGAACAAATTGAGCTCGGATAATCAAAAGAACCTGATTGTGAATATCCTTTGAAAGCAGCTCTTGCATTATTACTTAGAATATAATCTTCAGCAATTTTATCGAGCTCAAGTGTCGTTATGCCAGGTTTAGCATAACGCTTCATTAATTGTAAAACTTCCGCAACAATTCGACAGCTTTCTCTTATATAATCAATTTCTTTTTTTGTTTTTATTAAAATCACAATAAGCTGTCGTTAACTAAATTAAAATCTTCTTCCTCTAATTTTACCAGATTTCATAAAGCCATCATAATGGCGCATCAACAAATGAGATTCTATTTGCTGCAAAGTATCAAGTGCAACACCTACAACTATCAGTAAACTTGTTCCTCCGAAGAATGAAGCAAAACTGCCAGATACTCCAATTTTTGAAACGAATGCTGGCAATATTGCTATGATAGCTAAAAAGATTGAACCTGGTAAAGTAATTTTAGTTAGAATATTATCTATAAATTCAGCGGTTTGTTTGCCTGGTCTAATTCCCGGAATAAAACCGCCTTGCTTTTTCATTGTCTCTGCAACATCCTGCGGATTAAACGCAATTGCAGTATAAAAATATGTAAAGAAAATTATCATCAAAGCATAAATAAAAGAATATGTAAATGATTGATAAGTAAAATAACCAGCAATTGATGCTATAAATTCATTATTCGGGAAAAATGAGAACAATGTACTTGGAATAAACATAATTGATTGAGCAAAAATTATAGGCATAACACCAGCAGTGTTAACTCTAAGTGGAATATACTGAGTTACACCACCATAAACTTTTCTGCCAACTACTCTTTTTGCATATTGAACAGGAATTCTTCTTGTCCCCTGAGTAACAAGAACAACTCCAGCAATTACAAGAACCATAAATGCCAGAATTACAATTTCGATAACTAAATTTCTCTGCCCAGCTGCAAGCAATCGATATTCATCGAGAACTGCAAATGGGAAGCGGTCAATAATGCCGATGAAAATTATCAATGAAATTCCGTTACCAATTCCCTTTTCTGTAATTTGCTCACCCATCCACATAATAAACATTGTTCCAGCAACAAGAAATACAATAGTTGAAAGAGACCAACCAATACCTCTTACTTCTTCTGGAACGATAGGAGCATTATTATAACGAATGTTTAATAAGTGAATTGTAACACCCCATGCCTGGAAAGCAGAAATAATTACAGTACCATAACGGGTCCATTGCGTAATTTTCTTTCTTCCTTCTTCTCCTTCTCTTTGCAGTTTTTGAATATAGGGGATTACTGCACCTGCTAATTGTAAAATAATTGAAGCAGAAATATAAGGCATAATCCCGAGAGCAAATAAAGCTGCGTTTCTAAAGGCACCGCCTACAAATAAATCATACAAGCCAAAAAGATTATCAGATGTGGAATTGGTCATAGCTGAATTAAGAAGATATGAATCAATTCCAGGCAATGTTACATGTGCACCAATTCTAACTATTATGAGCAAGGCAAGAGTGTAAAGTATTCTTTGCCTCAGCTCGTGAATTTTAAATATGTTCCGAAAAGTTTCTTGAAAAGTTGCCATTAAGCTTTAATCTCTTTTATGGTTCCACCAAGTGATTCTATTTTTTCTTTAGCTGAAGCACTAAAAGCGTGTGCTTCAATATTTATTTTTGATTTTAATTCTCCATTACCGAGAATTTTATAAGGTGCTGCAGCTTTTGAAATTAATCCATTCTTATAAAGTGTAACAGCATTGATAATGCCATCTTCAATTTTTTTGTTATCAATTAATTTTTGAATACTTCCAATATTAACAACCTGATACTCAATTTTAAATGGATTACGAAAACCTCTCTTAGGCAATCTTCTTTGAAGAGGCATTTGACCACCTTCAAACCAGATTTTGAATTTAGCACCTGAACGAGAACGTTGACCATTCATACCACGAGTTGCAGTTCCACCATGTCCACTACCTTCACCTCGGCCAATTCTTTTTTCTCTTTTGTGTGAACCTTTTGCTGGTTTCAAATTACTAAGTATATCCATTTAATCACCTATTCTTCTATTTCTTCTACTTTTACTAAATGTGATACTTTTCTAATCATTCCTCTTATTTGAGGAGTATCATTATGAATTACTTGATA
>JARYLX010000244.1:3458-4520 GCA_029907415.1 Melioribacter sp. | reverse complement strand
AGATATTACAAGGGATTTTACGATTTCAGAATTATTAACTAGTAAATTAAAATTTGGTGGAGCCTATCAGTATCGAAGCCGTAGTTATGATTATAATGAAAATAGTGGTTCAGTATTTTATGATGATGGGGCTCAGGTCTCTGCAGCTATTATGCGTGCATTTCCACAATTAGGAACAAGTATAACATTTGCTGACTTTATTGATTCAAGCTATAGCTATGGAAAATTTTTAAATGGTGATTACACACTTGGCCCTCCTTTCAATGTTAATTTAATGCTTGATGTAATACAAGTTGCAAAAAATAATTATGGAGTTGGGGCAGGTGGTGGCGGTTATAAACCAAGACAATTACAATCAACTTTGTACGATTATTCTGGTCACGAAGTAAAAAGCGCTGGATACATAATGGCAACATTAAACATTGGTCAAATGTTCTCAATTTTGCCTGGTGTTAGATATCAAAATTTAACTACAAAGTATAAAGGTATAAGAGGTGAACAAATTCCAGGTGGAATTCAATATACAAACGCAGAAGAAAAAGTATCTCACGGTTATTGGCTCCCAATGTTCCATTTTAGATTTAAGCCTTTTGACTGGATGCAATTGCATGTTGCTTATACAAATACTTTGAATTATCCAGACTATAATACAATTATTCCAAGGTATTATATTGGAACTAATTTTATTTACTATAATAATTACAAATTAAAACCTGCTACTTCAGAAAATATTGATGTTGTTCTATCTGTTTATACCAATAATATTGGTTTATTTAGTATTGGTGGATTTAAAAAGAGAATTGAAAATTTAATTTTCCCGCTTAAAACCTACCCTCAAGATTTTATCAAGTATACTGAACTTCAAGAAAAATTAAAGAATAAAAAGGAAAAATACACTTTATATACATATGATAATAATTCAATTCCTATAGATGTAATTGGGATGGAAACTGAGTGGCAGACTCATTTTTGGTATTTGCCAGGTCCATTATCTGGTTTGGTTTTGAATGTTAATTATACTCATATTTTTTCAGAAGCAGATTATCCTAAATCTTATTTATA
>JARYLX010000244.1:0-3448 GCA_029907415.1 Melioribacter sp. | reverse complement strand
TGAAACATATATCCAAAAAACTGTTAATGTCGATACTTTTTACACTACGAGATTACTAAATCAACCTAATGATATAGTTAATGTAGCACTGGGCTATGATTATAAAGGATTTTCATTAAGAGTTTCCATGCTCTATCAGGATAACATATTTAAGAAACCTGATTTCTGGTTGCAGAATAGAGTTCACTCAGATAAGTATGTGAGATTTGATTTGTCAGTTAAGCAAGAATTACCATGGTATGGAATTCAAGTATATTTTAACCTCAATAACTTCACAGGTGAAGATGATGTCGATATTAATCAAAAGACGGGCTTTGTTACTCTTAGACAGAGATATGATATGACAGCAGAACTTGGTATGCGTTTGAAATTATGAAATAAAAAATAAGGAGGTAATTATGAGATGAAATTTAATTCTTGTTTAACTCTAATAAATAACTGCCTGCAAAGGCAATATTTTAACAACATTATAAGGAGTAATACTATGAAGGTGAAAAAGCATTACATTTACCTGTTTTTATTGATTGTAGTACCATTAATGAGTTCATTATTCGCTCAATCAAAAACAGATACTGTTTATATACCTGGTGCTCAATCATTAAAAATAAGTGATATTATTAATGCAGATACTTCAGTTACCGGATATCGAGTTTATGTTCTTGACCGTGGGGCAATTTATTACATTGAAAAAGCATTTGAGATTACTCATCCATGCAAATTTATGGCAAAAGGTGATCCAACTAAGAGACCACCAGTTTTAGCTCCTGCTATTAGAGCTGATGGTTCTTCAGAAGAATGGTTCTTCAAACTTATTAAAAATGGAATCCAAGTTGAATTAAATGATTTGTATTTGTTATCTATGCGTGCTGATGGCAAAACATTAGGATGGAGTAGAGCTATACATATTGGGGCAGATAACATTACACTTAAATTAAGAAGAGTTGTATTCGATGCATTTACTGAAGCTGGAATTCGTGTTGATGGTGCAGACTTTGTTAAGTTGGATGTTCAAGATTGTCACTTCAGAAACTTTATTCATTCAACTTCGTATTTCGGTGGTCAGCCATTCCTCTCTGGAGGTCTTGATCAACCAGATACTATAAAATTTATTAATAATACTTTCTTCGCTTGCAACTCTTATATCTTCTCAATTCGTGGATATGACCCATATTCAATTTTTGAACATAACACAATAGTATATGGAGCTGTTAATCCATTCTTAACTCGTCAAGCTTCTAATTTATATATGAAGAATAATCTTCTCTATGCTGCCCATGCATGGGGTGGAGATCCAGAACAAGTAATGGGCGGATGGTTCTTTAACTGGCCTGATACTGTTTCATCAAGTATTTATCAAATAAGAAGAACAGGAACATATCAAGGACGGTCAGTTGTTGGTCCTGAAGCTTTTGTAGAAGAAGCTAAAGGAATTACAAGAGACTTATTCGTACCAAGCAAGAGAGTGCATATAACAGAGAATAATGTTTATCATTTCCCAGAGAAACTTGTAAAATTTTATCAAGATTGGAACGACACAGTTAAAATAGCAGACAGTGTCGAAATTCCATCAGGTGGTAAAGGTTACTTCGTTCGTAAACTTACTCTTGCAAGATGGATTAATGACTATGGACTATGGGCATTAGATTCTCTCACAAATCCAAAATCAAGTGATTATTCACCATTTATTTCTTGTACTAATAATATTGATGCTAACCCAGGATTTACAGATTCTAAAGTAGTTGCTCATCTCGATGAATTAATTGGGTATGTTTATAGAATCGCTGCTCGTAAGCTTGATAATCCATGGCATTATGAATTGAACTTCCCGCCAAAATGGCCATTACCAGAAAATCTTGCTTACTCAAATTCTGCTTTGATGACCTTTGGTTCTGATGGTTATCCTGTTGGCGATTTGAACTGGTTCCCAGAAAAGAAAAATCAATGGTTAACTGGAATTAAAGAAATTGAACATGTAGTTCCAGCTGAATATTCACTATCTGATGCTTATCCTAATCCATTTAACCCAGAAACAAAAATTAATTTCAGTGTTCCAAAACAAGCTAATGTTAAATTAGTTATCTATAATATTCTTGGTCAAAAAGTAAGAACATTGATTAATCAAGAAATGCAACCTGGAAAATATTCTGCTTCGTGGGATAGCAAAGATGATTTAGGCAGACAAGTTGTAAGTGGTGTTTACTTAATTGGTTTTGAATCAGATTCATACAAAGCTTTCAAAAAGATTGTTTTGATGAAATAGCCTCCTATTATTTGTTGTTCAGGTCAGCCGGTGTAAAAACCGGCTGACTAATTTTATCAAGTTTTTAGTTCTTACAAATTTACATTCACTTAACTTTTCTGTTCACTAAACAAAAATTTATGCTCATGAAAACAAGAACCTTTCCAATCTATTTAATTTTTTTATGCATGGGTTTTGGGGATGTTGTTGGACCTTTGGTTGGTTTAGCTAAAGAATCCTTTACATTATCTTATACTATGGCTCAGTTAATCCCCTTTACAGGTTTTATTATGTATGGTTTGCTTTCAATTCCTGTAGGAATTATTCAGGATAGAGTAGGTAAAAAAATAGTTTTAAGAATTGGTTTAATTACAGCATTAACTGGTTTGTTTCTTGCAATTGCAAGCGGGTTATATGGCAATAATATTTTTTATACAAATAAAAATACACTAGACTTTTTTTTGTTATTAATTACAATTGTATCTTTATGTGCAGGAGCTACTATACTTCAAGTTGTTGGTAATCCAATTGTTTATGATGTTTCACCAGAAGGAAAATATTCAAAAAATTTATCTTTAGCACAATTTTATAAATCTATTGGTTCTTCGATAGGATTTATACTTCCTCCAATAGCTGCAATTTATTTGAATTTAGATTGGAGTATTTTATTTCCGGTATTTGCTGCTTTGGTTTTATTGACTTTCATTTCTGTTCAACAATTACAAATTAATGATACAAAATTAGAAAGAAAACATGCGACATTTAACTCATGTTTTAGTTTGTTAAAAGAAAAATATGTTGCATTAATGGTAATAGCTATTTTTCTTTATGTTGGTGCTGAAGTATCTATGAGTTCAGGCATTCCAATTTATTTAAAAGAATATATGGGGATTTCAGATTATTCTTTATGGCTAAGCTGGTCTTTATTTTTTCTTCCATTGGTGATTGGAAGATATTCTGGAGCAAAAATATTGAATAAAATTCATGCAAGAAAATTTTTTTTGATTACTACATCTCTATCAATTATTGGTTTATGTTTATTATTTACTTCTAAAGAATATTTAGTTTATTCTGGAATTATTATAGTTGGTTTTGGATTTGCTAATATCTTCCCGCTGATATTTTCACTTGTTATTGAGAAATTTCCATCAAGGTCAAACGAACTTTCTGGATTAATGATTACTGCAATTTCTGGAGGTGCAATAGTAC
>JARYLX010000243.1 GCA_029907415.1 Melioribacter sp. | reverse complement strand
TATTTCTTATGGAGGGTTCTCCTAACCTTTCTTGAAAGCTCTATCATCGAGAAAGGTTTCTGTATGAAGCCCTTACAACCATTTTGCATAATTTCTTTTGCCACTAAATCAGATTTTAGAACACAGTAACCCATAGATTCTAAAATAGAACTTACAATCGATTTACCCGCCCCAATTCCACCTGTTATACCAATTAATAATTTCTTTTTCATTTTATTAAAACTGTTTTTGAATATTGCCAAAATTATCTGATAAAATTTTTTAATATGAGTGATAATATTTTTATTTCAAAAACAAAATTATTAAGAAATTCTTTAATAAGTCCTGATAAAAAGTCTTATAAACTATATCAATAATTTTCAATTATCATTCTGAATTTAATTTTTATATTGATCGCTTTGCTCAGTATAACAGTTCATAATACAAATCTCAAAAAAAAGACTGTGCTTAATCACATATATTCAATTAGAATAAAATGAGTGATTAAACACAGTCTTAAAATTTATTTTGCGTAAGCAATTTTTCTTACTTCACGAATAACCGTTACTTTAATCTGTCCAGGATATTCCATTTCTTCCTGAATTTTTTGTGCAATTTCATAAGACAATCTATCAGCAAGATTATCATCAACTCTGTCGGGTTCAACAACTACACGTACTTCTCTACCAGCCTGAATAGCATAGGTCTTAGCTACACCTTCAAAAGATTTTGCAAGAGCTTCAAGATTTTCAAGGCGTTTGACATAACTTTCGAGTGGTTCTCTTCTTGCACCTGGGCGAGCACCGCTTATTGCATCTGCAGCCTGAACAAGTGCAGCAATTGGATGTTCCATTTCAATATCTTCATGGTGACTGCCAACAGCATTAACAACTATCGGATGTTCATTATATTTTTTTGTTAATTCATATCCAAGCAAAGCATGAGGTCCTTCAACATCACGGTCTATAGTTTTTCCAATATCATGCAGCAATCCAGCACGTTTAGCAAGATTAACATCAAAACCAAGTTCTGCTGCCATAATACCTGTTAAATAAGCAACTTCAATGCTGTGTTGTAAAAGATTCTGTCCATAACTGGAACGATATTTCATTTTGCCAATATGTTTTACGAGTTCTGGATGAACTCCATGTAAACCAAGTTGAATTAGTGTGTTTTCTCCTTCTCGTTGAATTTCTTCGTCGAGTTCCTGTTCTACCTTTGCAACTACTTCTTCAATTCTTGCTGGATGGATTCTTCCATCGGCAATTAAGCGTTCGAGAGCAATACGAGCAACTTCTCTTCTAAACTGGTCAAATGCAGAAAGAATAACAGCTTCAGGTGTATCGTCCACAATAACATCAACCCCTGTTGCTGCTTCGAAGGCACGAATATTTCTGCCTTCTCTTCCAATTATTCTTCCTTTCATTTCATCATTTTGTATTTGAACAACTGAAACAGTTGTTTCAACAGAATGGTCAACAGCAGTTCTCTGAATAGCCTGCACAATAATTTTTTGAGCTTCTTTTTTCGCCTCGAGTTTAGCCTGCTCGCGTATTTCTTTAATCATCTGAGAAGCATCTGATTTTGCCTGATTAATCATATTTTCCATAAGCATTTTTTTTGCTTCTTCAGATGTTAAACCTGCTGTCTTTTCAAGCCGCAGATTTTGTTCTTCAATTAATTTTTCTAATTCAAGATTTTTTCTTTCGATTTCCTCTTTTTGAAGCTGAAGTTGTTTTTCGAGTTCTTTAAGAGATTTTTCTTTTTGAACTACAACATCATATTTTTTCTCAAGATTATCTTCTCTTGTTTCAAGCTGTTTTTCATAAGCCTGAAGTTTTTGTCGTTTTGTATTTACTTCATTATCGAACTCTTGTTTTTTCTTAAGCCATTCATCTTTAACTTCGAGAAGTTTTTCTCTTTTTATATGTTTAGCTTCTTTTTCAGCTTCTTCAATAATTTTCTGAGCTTTTTCTTTTGCAACAGCTATATTATTCCTGCCGATCTTAGTATTAATCAACCAACCCAGCAAGAAAGATATTACAGCAGTTACAGAGGTAATAATAAGAACCAAGTACATTTCCAACTGCATATATCCTCCATTATAAGAAAATTTATAATGCAACTGCCGGCCGTTTATATAAAAAGAACCCTTCTTATACAATGTGGGAAATTGCCCGACGCTTTTTACTTCCACTGCCCCCGTTAAAACGGGAGACCGCCAAAAAGGCGGTTGAGGCCTGTAATACACGCCGTGAGCCAATAACCCTATAGTTTATTATTGTTAGTTCTTTTATAAATTGGGCCGGCAGTGCAGAAACTTTTATGATGGAGAGGACATAAATTTGGACTCACTCAAAAGAAGCTTAATTTTCTTTACTTTATCTGTTGCCTGTATGCTGAATTCCCTAAATTTATTCTTTTCCATAAATAAATCGTATGCAATATTTAATGCTGCTATTATTGCAATTGTATCTTTAGGTTGATCCGGTAATTCTTCTTTTGTTTCTTCCATAATACTATTTACATATTCTGCCAATTCAGCTGCAATTTCTTGATTCTCTACCAGCAACGAATATTCTTTATCAAATATTTTTACTTTAAGCTTCTTTTTTTCGCCCATTTTATATCTCTTCCATCATCACACAATATTTTAAGAACGCAAATGATAGTCAATCCTGGCTATCAATTCGCTTATTTTGTTCTTTAATGCTTCTCTTTCTTCTGCATTAAATCTTTCTACTCCAAACAAATTTTCTTCGTTGAACATTGACTTTGAAATTTTTGATTCAATTTCTGATAAACGCTTTTTTAATGTTTCATTTTCTTTTTCTAATTGATTAATTCTGTTGCTTAAAGCCTCATTGGCTTCAATCAACTCTGCACCTTTTTGGATAAAATAATAAATTTCTTTTTCAAGAGAACTTAGTTCTTCTAAAAACATATCATATTTTGAAAGTTCTGCCACTAAGTGCCTCTTAATTTTGCATTTAATTTTTCTTCAATTGCTTTTATTGCATTCCAGAAATCTTTATCAACTTCTTCTTCTGTTAGAGTTCTACTTTCATCAAAATACTCTAACTGAAATGCAAGACTTTTTTTACCTTTACCTAAACTTTCACTTTGGAAAATATCAAATAACTTAATATGATGCAACAATTTAGAACTGGATTTTTTAATCACATCTATTACTGTTTCTGTTTCAATTGATTCATCAAGTATGAATGCAAAATCTCGATATACTTTTGGGTATTTTAATAACTCTTTGAATTCCTTTTTTGGCAATTGTAAGGTCTTAATAATTTCCAGATTAAAAATAAATGTTAATACATCCTGATTTATATCAAACAATTTTAATAATTCTTTTTTAACTATCCCTCCTTTTCCTAAAATTTTATTATCATATTTTATTTGAATACCTACTTCAAATTCATTTGTATCAATAATTTTTTCTGTTTCATAGATTAGAGAAGGCAATAACTTCATCAAAAAAGATTGAGCAAAACCTTTTAAATCATAAAAATCATAAGCTCTGTCTTTTTCATACCATTCTGTTTCAACCGCCTTTCCGCTTAATGCAATTATTAAACTTTCTTTCTCAGAAAAATCATCAAAGCTTTTAATCTCTTCGTCATGTTTTCTTTCAAAAATTTTTCCAATTTCATAAAGTTGAAGATTTTTTTCGTTTACTTTCAGATTATTTACTATTGCTTGAAGCATTCCTGGTAATAGAGATGGACGAAGATGAGTCATTTCAATGCTTTGAGGATTCAAAACTCCAATTGGATTTCCAAATCTTTTAGCAATTTCTTCTTTCAAAAGTGAATTGGTAACAATCTCATAAAATCCAAGTGAGTTCAAGATATTTCTAACATTATCGTTAAATGAAGATTGGTCAACTTTTTCTTCGAGTGTAACAGAAATTTTTTCTATCTCAGGAATTTTATCGTAACCATAAATTCTTGCAATTTCTTCTATCAAATCAATCTCTCTTTCAATATCGTGTCGATAAGTTGGAACAGCTAAAGTTATTTTTTTCTCATCTTCATTTGTAATTTCAAAACCAAGATTAACAAAAATTTTTTTTACTTTTTCTTTTTGAACTTCATAGCCTAAAATTTTTGGGATTCTTTGAAAACGCAATTCAACAGATTTCTGAATAAATGGATTTGGATAAACATCAATTTCACCTTTTGCAATTTCACCACCGGCAGTTTCATAAATTAATTGAGCGGCTCTTCTTGCAGCCCAAACCGTAATTCCATAATCAGTCCCTCTTTCAAAACGGTAAGATGCATCCGTCTGAAGTCCCAATCTTTTTGCAGTTTTTCTAATTGAAGAAGGATTAAAGTATGCGCTTTCAATTAAAATATTTTTTGTAGAAAAAGTAACTTCAGAATTTTCACCACCCATGACTCCTGCAACAGCTACAGGTTTTTCTGCGTCACATATCATTAAATCTTTTGATGTCAATTCTCTCTCTTTCGAATCGAGTGTAACAAATTTTTCACCATCAGAAGCAGGTCGAACTACAATTTTTTTCTTGT
>JARYLX010000242.1 GCA_029907415.1 Melioribacter sp. | reverse complement strand
TTTCATAATCACCGCCCCATAAATCAGTTCTGCCAATACTTCCTTTGAAAAGAACATCGCCAGTAAAACAAATTTTTTCCGATTCTAAATAAACACAAAATTCACCTGGCGAATGGCCTGGTGTGAAAAGAAATTTTACATCACAATTCCCGAATTTCAATATTTTATCTTCAGATATAAATTCGTCTGGCAGTGGAGATTGGTTGAATTTGATTCCAAAATAATTCGATTGCTCTTTCATAATATCAAGAAGGAAAATATCTTTTTCTGGCATTAATAATAAAGGATTATAATTTTTTTTAACAAATAAATTCCCAAGAATATGGTCGATATGGCAATGAGTATTGATTATAAATTTCGGGACTAAATTATTATTCTCTATAAAATGTGCTAATAACTTTTGTTCGTTCTTGTTAGAACAACCGGGGTCAATAACAATTGTTTCTTTTGAATTATTGTCCCAAACAATATAGGTATTTTCAAGAAATGGATTGAAGATAAATTTCTGAACTTTAATCATTATATAGCAAAATTCTTTTTAATTCTTGAAAAATATTTTTTCATATAGTTCGAATAATTATCTTTAACTTCTTCAATCGAATCACCACCGAATTTTTGAAGAAAAAGCTTTGCGATTGTCCATGCAGCCATTGATTCTGCTATTACTGCACATGCAGGAACAGCAACAAAATCACTTCTTTCTCTTCTTGCTTCTATGGTTTTCATTTTTGATAGGTCAATAGATTGAATTGGCGACATTAATGTTGCAATTGGCTTCATAGCAGCTCTAATTATTAAAGGCAATCCTGTTGAGATACCGCCTTCAATTCCGCCTGCTCGGTTTGTTTTTCGTGAAAATGTTTCACCTTTCAAAATAATTTCATCATGGACTTCAGAACCGAAAAGCTCAGCTGATTTAAATCCAAGGCCAATTTCGACTCCCTTTACTGCTTGTATTGACATAATTGCAAGCGAAAGTTCAGCTTCCAATCTTGTATTATATTCAACAAAACTCCCGATTCCTGGAGGTAAACCAGTTACAATAACATAAAATGTTCCGCCTAAAGTATCTCCTCTTTTCTTAGTTAATTTAATTTTTCGAATAATTTTTTCTTCCTGATTTTTATCCAGAACACGAACTGAACTTTTATCTGACAGTTTATTTAATTTTTCTGCTGAATAATTATGTGAAAGTTTATTTAGTAAAAATTTTTCTGCAATATTTTCTTTTGAATATATTCCACCTATACTTTCAACAAAACTGCCAATATGAATTCCAAATTCACTTAAAAATTTTCTTGCAATTGAACAACCGGCAACTCTAGCAGCAGTTTCTCTTGCACTTGAACGTTCTATTGAATTTCTAATATCATCAAAATTATATTTTGTAACTCCAACTAAATCTGCATGCCCAGGTCTGGGGATTGTAACTTTATCAATTTTTTTATCAACTGGTTCTGCACTCATTGATTCTTTCCAGTTTTCCCAGTCTTTATTCCAAATAATCATAGAAATCGGGGAACCAAGAGTTTTGCCATGTCGAATGCCTGAAATAATTTCAACCTGGTCTGTTTCTATTTTCATTCTAAGTCCTCTTCCATATCCTGCCTGACGTCTTTGTAATTGTTCATTAATATAATCTCGGGAGATTTCAAGATTGGCTGGGAATCCAGTAACAATTGTTGTTAAACCTTTTCCGTGTGATTCACCTGCAGTAATTAATTTTATCATTTCTTTCTCTCAAATTATAGTTTTGCAAATATAAAAAAAGCGTCCATAATAAGGACGCTTTTTCATTTCTCTACATGAAATAATTTTTACTTAGGTATTTCTAAACCCACCAATCTTGAATTTCCTTGATCATCAACCAGTTTAAGCAAAACAGCTTCTCCTTTTTTACTTTCAATTATTGATTTCAATTCCGAAACATTGTGTATTTCTTTTTTATCTGCTGCTGTGATTATCAAACCTTCTCCAATTCTTTGATTGTATGCTTTGCTAAATCTTTTAACATCAGTAATCAAAACCCCGTTTTCAACTTTATAATCTTTCAATTCATCTTTGGTCATATTTCGGACTGTAAAACCAAGTTCTTCAAAATTATATTCTTTGATATCTTTTTCTTCTTTTGAATTATCTTTCTTTGAAACAGTTGTAGATTTTTTGCTTGCATCTTCATCGCGTGGCTTTAATGTAACATATCTTTCAATTTCCTTACCATTTCTAAATATTGTTAATTTTACTTCTGTTCCTGCACGTTTTGATGCAACATAAGATTGCAATTCATTTGGTTGATTAATTTCTTTATCATCTATTTTAAGAATTACATCGCCTTCTTTTATATCAGATTTTTCAGCTGCCCCACCTTTTACAATATCCTGAACAAGAACACCCTTTGGCTCTTTCAATCCAATTGCTTTTGCAGTTTGAGCATCAACTTCAGAAATACTTACACCAATATAACCACGATTAACCCTCCCATTTTCAATTAAATCCCTTGCAACAGATTTTGCAAGATTAATTGGAATTGCAAAACCGTAACCAATGTAGCTTTGTGTCATTCCATTTGTAGCAATTGCAGAGTTAATACCAATTACGGCTCCGTTTAAATCAACAAGTGCGCCACCGCTATTTCCTGGATTAATTGCTGCATCTGTTTGAATGAAATTTTCTACAGCATATTGGTCTCTTATAATATTAATGTTTCTGCTTTTAGCACTAATAATTCCTGCTGTAACAGTTGAAGTTAAAGATAATGGATTACCGATTGCCATAACCCATTGTCCCACTCTAATTTTATCTGAATCACCGAGATATGCTACCGGTAAATTTTTAGCGTCTATCTTTATTACTGCTAAATCTGTTAATGGGTCTGTTCCAATAATTTCAGCATCGAATTGTCTTTTGTCGTGTAAAGTTACAGTCACCTGCTTTGCATCTTCAACCACATGATTATTAGTTAAGATATATCCATCATCAGAAATTATAATGCCGCTACCTCCACCCTGTTGTTCTTTTGGAATATCATCTTTGAATGGGAAGAAGAAGTGAAATTCCTGTGGAAATTTATTTTTAACAGTTGTAACAACTGTGATTTGTACAATTGATGGGGTAACTTTTTCTGCGGCAAGAATAAATGCATTGTTAAAAGCTTCTGCTTGTGGGTCTAATTTTTCGACTGGTGGTTTTGCAGCACCTATTTGAATATCTGCATAACTTGGTTTTACCCAGCCAAAGTTAGAAACAAGCACCGCCCCAAAAATTACTCCGAATAAAATTAACGATAATGTTCCAAGAATATTTTTACTTTTCATTTATAAATCCTCCTACTAACTTAATTCTAATGATTTTAAACCCTGGAATTCATGTATATGATATTTTATAAACTTTTCAAGCAAACGAATGATTGTGTTCAGGTCATCATCTTTGTATTTAATATTATTAATTTTGCTGCTTAGACATTTTAATAAATTGAAAAGTTCCTCTGTAAAGTTGAAGTGAATTATTCTATCTTCACGGCATTCATCACACAAAATTCCTGTTTCATAATTATAAGAAACTTGTGAACCATTAATCAATTCTTTTCTGCACACTGAACAGTGAGTAGTTGGGAATTCATAACCAATTTCTTTAATAAAGAATAAAAAATACTTTGCAAAGTAATATTTAGCATCTTTTTCTTTGTCATTCAATAAATCAAATATTCTAACAGAACCATTAAACAATCTAAAATTATGGTCATGTTCTATTGTTAAATTTAAGAGAAGTTCAATTACAGCCGAAGCATATTTTAATCTTTCAAAATCTTCTTTGATATTTGAAAAATGCTGAAGTAAATCTGCATCGCTTATAAGCTGAACATCTCTTGTTTCTTTTCGATAAAGAACTATTTGAAGAAGATTAAATGTATCTACTATCATCCCAATTTTGGATTTTGACGAACGCGCTCCTTTAATGATAGCAGAAAGTTTTCCAAAATCTTCTGTATAAAATTGAGCTATCTTACTTGTATCACCATAATCAATTTTTCTTAAAACAATTGCTCTTGTTTTAACTAATTCAGACATTGCTAAAATCAAATGGTGGTAAATGCAAGGTTTTTTCAGTAATTATTCCTGAAATTAATTCGTTTGGAGTAACATCAAAAGCAGGAGAGAAAACTTCAAACTCTTCGGACGTTATTTGATAATTATTAAAATAAATTAATTCTTTTTTATCTCTCATTTCAATCTTAATTTCGCTTCCGTTAAAACAATTTTTATCTATTGTTGAAGAAGGTGCAGCGACATAAAATGGAATATTATGATATCTGCAAAGGACCGCCAGGTTGTAAGTTCCAATTTTATTTGCAACATCTCCATTTACAGCAATTCTATCTGCTCCAACAATTACCAAATCAACTTTATGTTCTTTCATTAAAACTGCAGCAGATGCATCTGTGTTAATTGAAAATGGGATTCCCATTTTCTTTAATTCCCAGGCAGTTAATCTTGAACCCTGAAGTAATGGTCGAGTTTCATCAACATGAAC
>JARYLX010000241.1 GCA_029907415.1 Melioribacter sp. | reverse complement strand
ATACCAAATTTAATTTTTTCTCAAATTATTATATCTCCTTATGTGGTTTATTTAGATAATAAAAATCAGTTCGCAAATATGATTGTTCAAAATGAGTCCGACGAACCTTATGAAATTAGCATTTCATTTAAGTTTGGATTTCCTGTTTCTGATTCTCTTGGTAATCTGACAATGAAATATATTGACGAGCCAACATCAGAGTATCCTTCTATTTTAAATTATGTTAGAGCTTTTCCCAAAAAATTTGTTTTAAACCCAAGACAAAAACAATTAATAGGATTATCTATTAAGCCACCTCAAAATCTTGAAGACGGAACTTATTGGGTAAGAATTGTAACATCTTCTACTAAACAAAAAACACAACCATTACTTGATACAAATAATCAAAATTTAAATGCACAGATTAACTTTGTGTTGAACCAGATAACAACAATGCTTTACAGAACAGAAAATGCAAGCACAGGTATAGAAATTATTGATGCAAAATATTATAAAAGTCCAGACAAACTTGATATTGTCACATCTTTAAAAAGATTAGGCAACTCACCATTTTTTGGTGATGTAAATGTGATGTTATACGATGCAAATAATAATCTTATTAAAACTGATACCCAGCATGTAAAAGTATTTTATGATTTATTTGTAAAGAATAGTTTTGATCTTTCTGGGCTTCCAAAAGGTAAATACCGTGCAGAAATCAAAGTTAACCATAATGAAAAAGAAGATATTCAAAAAGTTGTACCGATTAAGTTAATTAAAGATAATGTTAAAAATACTGTAGAAATATTAATTGATTAAAAAACATTTAATGTAATTTTGATAATAATCTATGTTATTCTGATATCTATCAGTATTTTCTTTGTTTCACCCGGTTCACTGCTGGGTAACGGAAGTCTTTTTTATAATAAAAATTGTTTTGATCCCATATGCGTAAGTGATGTAATTTATAAAAATAGATTAGCCCATACCTATTTTGAAAATGATACTATAGTTACAAATAAAGAGAGGAATAGTTCTTTTATAATTAATATTTCAGAACCTGATATTGAGGAAGCATATTTCTTTTTTGTTTATAAAGATGTATTGAGAAGTAGAATTATTATAATAAATTACAATAATTCCTTTTACCTCCCGTTAATAGAAATATTCAAATTGCTGGAACTGAACTATAATTTTTCATCAAATCAAAAATTAATTACCGGGTTTTTCGTAGAAGAAGATAACACCTATAGTTTTGATTTTGAAAAATTGGATTACAGAGATAAACAAAAACAAATTTATTTTTCGAATAATGATTTTATTTATACACCACTAGAAATTTATATTAAACCAGAACTGCTTGAAAAATCACTGGGATTATTTTTTGATTTTAATATGAGCGAATTAATAATCAACCTAAAGACCGAAAAAATTTTACCTGTTTATAACAGATTAAAAAGAGAAATAAGTTATAAATACATTAAAAAAGAAATTATAACACCAGATTTTAGTTATCCGATTGAAAAAAAATTTCTTAAAGGATTGTTTCTTGATTATTTTATTTCATCGAACTTTACAAAGGGTTTGCCTGCCTTTTATAATTATAATTTGGGATTGGGTGGCATTTTCTTAGGAGGCGAAATTGAATTCAGCATGAACGGCAGCATAAATCAAAAATTTACTTCAATTAACGATTACATTTACAGATGGAATTATGTTTTTAATCATAAATACTTATCACAGGTATCATTAGGAACTTTTGAATACAGTGGATTGCAGCAAACTACTGTAACTGGAATTTCAATAACCAATGAACCGGTAGAACCAAGAAGAAGTTTTTATACTTATTCTTTTAGTGACCAATGTGGTCCAAACTGGACTGTTGAATTGTATGTCAACAATAAATTAACTGATGTTACTAAGGCAGATGCAAACGGAAATTTTCATTTTGATATTCCATTAAATTATGGAACTTCATTTATTAGTTTGAAATACTATGGTCCTGCTGGAAATTTTTTGAGTGTAAGAAAATTATTTCAGATTCCTGTGAAATTTATTCCACCAAAAGAATTTAACTACACAATTAATTTAGGAAAAGTTAATTACAACAAAGGGTTATTAGCACAGGCTTATGGTACATATGGAATTTCAGAATGGTTGACAAATAGCACAGGAATAGAATTCATTCGGGATGATAATCAAAGAAAAATTTTTATTTACAATGAATTTAATGCAAGAATTAGTTCATCATATATTTTTAATTTGTTATTAGCTCCAAATGCTTACTATAGGATGGGATTTAATGCATTGTATTATTCACAGATGTCAATTAATTTATTTGCAACAAAATTTTTTAGAAATTCTTTTTATAATCCATACAACATAAATGAAGAACTTCAGTTTGATATTTTCTCCCCATTTGATTTTGGGAATTATTCTCTAAACTTTGGTACCAGCATTAAAATTCAAAATTCATCTGAATTAAGAAGTAAATTATTTTCTTTTAATGCCGGGGCAAGAACTGAATATGTAAATCCATCTATTTCATATAAAATTTATTACAATGAATACAACAAATTTTTATTTAAGCAAGCTTATTTAACTTATGGCTTGATATTTCCATTAAGAACTATTGATAAGTGGTCTAAATTGCTTAAAGCAAATTTGTTAAGTGTTCAATTCAATTATGATGTTACAAAAAGAAAACTTGTTCAATATAATATGATTTATTCTGCTGATATATCTTCTGAAAGCAGATTGGAAATTGAATATAATAAAGTTGTTAATTTCTACAGCTCAATTAAATTGGGACTGGTTGTTAATTTACCATTTTTAAAAGCCTGGTCAACTTTAAGTGGCAATAGTGTATTTACTAATGTTTATGGTGCAGTTACCTACGATATGGATGTTAATAATTATTCGTTTTATAATCGTTCGCAAATAAGGAAGTCTGTGGTTCTATGTAGACTTTTTGTAGATAAAAATGGTAATAACAAGTTCGATGAAGGAGAAATAATGGTTGATGATGCAAGTATATCTTTAGAAACTGTATGTTCAATGGAAAAAATTAGCAGCGGATTAATTAAAATTCGTGAACTAAATCCATATACTACTTATGTGTTAAAAGTTAACGAAGATATTAAAAATCCTTTTTTATTTCCCGTGTATAAAACATTAGCTTTTCAAACCGCTCCCAATTCTTCAAGAATTATTGATATACCATTTTACGAAGGAACTGAAGTTTATGGAAGTGTTATATTAATGTTAAAAGATAATTCTAAAAAATTATTAAATGGAATTAATGTTATTTTTGAAAATCTATCTGATAATTCAAAATTAAGAACTACAACTTTTTCTGATGGAACTTTTTACATATTGGGGTTAAAGCCAGCTAAATATAAAATTTACATAGAATCAGAACAATTGAATTTGTTAAATTGCTTATCACAACCAGAATTTTTTATTTATGATTTTAGTAATTATGATAATTCTGAAAAAGATTTTCATTTCGAATTAAAGATTAAAAATTAATTTAACAACAGGATTTATAATATGAATGAATTTCTAAAACAAAAATATTTTGATAACACAATTCAAGAATATCTTTTAGCACTTGGAATTCTTATTGTTACTTTTTTTATTATTAATTTCTTAAAAAAATATTTCTTAAACAGGATTAAAAAGAAAATTGAAGAGAGTGGCTACAATAAATTTCATTATATAGAAAAAATAACAAATCGCTTGTTAGTACCCGTTTTATATCTCGGAGCTGTTTATATAGCATTGGAATATTTGAGTTTTGGAAAAGAAGCAGATAAAATAATTAGCATTATCTACCAAATTATTTTAGCTTATTTCATCATCCGATTTAGTATTGCATTAATTCGATTCCTTTTAGATAGGTACTTTCATAAAAATAGAGGTGAAGAGGAATTAAAAAGAATTCAACCTCTCTACGGAATAATTAATTTATTAATCTGGGTTATAGGTTTAATTTTCCTTTTAGATAATCTTGGCTTCCAGGTTTCAACTATTGTTGCCGGTTTAGGAATTACAGGTATTGCAGTTGCATTAGCAGCACAAGCTTTACTCGGTGATTTATTCAGTTACTTTGTAATTTTTTTAGATAAACCTTTTGAAATTGGAGATTTTATTTCTTTTGATGGTAATTCCGGCAACATCGAAAAAATTGGAATTAAAACAACAAAAATCAGGTCACTTTCTGGTGAACAGTTAATCGTTGCAAATTCAAAATTGACAAATACAATATTACATAATTTTAAACGCTTGGAAAGAAGAAGAGTAGTTTTAAAACTCGGTGTAACTTATCAAACACCATTGCAAAAATTAGAAGCTATTCCCGAAATTGTGAAAAGCATTATCACAAAAAATGAATTAGTCGAATTTGACAGAGGGCATTTTGCTAATTACGGCGACTTCAGTCTGAACTTCGAGTTTGTTTACTTTATTCTTTCTTCTGATTATAAAACATATATGGATATTCAACAAAAAATTAATTTTGATATTTACCGCGAATTTGAAAAAGAAAAAATTGA
>JARYLX010000240.1 GCA_029907415.1 Melioribacter sp. | reverse complement strand
TGTAAGTATTCCAATCCTTTTTACTTTTGTTTTTGATGTCATATTTTAATCTCACTTTTTATTACACAAAAATAATATTTCTCTTCTTCTGAAGTCTAATCAATATTTTTTAATGTTTTAAAATGAAGTTTTGCATAACTTTTTAAATTTTCTTTGCCAATTTTTTTTATCAAATCAGCTACACACTCTTCAACTTTTTTTGATGAACCTTTAACTAAATTTATTCCCTTTTTTGATTGTTCTTTAAACCATTCATTAAGTTTATTTCTGGCAAGTATAGATGCGGCTGCAACACCAATATATTTTTCTGCTTTTGTGATTTGTAAGAATTCAATTGATGAATAATTTTTATCCAGGTGAATATTCAATTTTTGATTGCTGAATTTATCTGTGATAACTTTTTTGCATTCATTCTTCTTAAGAATATTTTCTATTGCTTTTGAATGTGCCCAGTTTAATAACTTGTTGAGATTTTTAAATTCACTATAAAGTTCATTGTATTTTGCAGGAGCAATGGTAACAATATTATAATTTTCACCAACAATTTTTATAATATTTTTTGACATATATGATATTTGTTCTTCTGATAAATCTTTGCTGTCTCTCACACCAAGTTGCTTTAATTTATTTCTTGTTTCATTATTAACAAAAACAGCTGCAACTACAAGCGGACCAAAAAAATCACCCTTACCGCTTTCATCTGTTCCGATATATTCATCGGGTTCAATAATTTCAATATCATTATCAGTTGACAGGTCTAATTCCATTTGTTCAAAAATTACTTTACGAATTTGCGAGTATTCTTTTGATTTTGTATCTCCCTGTAAAATAGTTCTCAACCCTTTTTTACCAAAATACACTAGAACTTTAACTTTCTTCTTATTAATACTTACAGTAAACTCATAATTATAATTTTTTTGTTCAATGTTTGTAGTTATGTAATTTAGTGCGGTTAGTTTTTTCTTAATTTGATTAATATAATCGTAAGCTTTTTTGGGAATATTCATTACGAATGATTTCAAAATTGTTTTGCAGAGTAAAAAATAGTAAATAATAATTACTTACCATAGAATTATTTTTTTTGAAAACCAAATCTGGCTCTAAGGAATTTATTGGATAAGAAATGAAGAATTAAAAAAAATTTTGTATAGTTGTAACCGAAATTTTTATGGTTCTTTAAAAATTTGGAATATCGCAGAGAGTGGTTTGGCAAAGCCATCCCTTTGGGAGAATACGGCGGTTTTGAAAAATTTTAAATTAATTTAAGAATTGGAGAGGTGGCAGAGTGGTTGAATGCGGCGGTCTTGAAAACCGTTGTCCGTGTAACGCGGACCGGGGGTTCGAATCCCTCCCTCTCCGCAAATCTTTGTTTTTAGCCTAAATTTACACTTTTATATTTTTTTCTTATCCTAATAAGTCATACTTAACATTCAAAAAAGTCATCACTATTGTCATCAATTTTGTCATCACTTTTTTGATGTTTTTTACTGATTCAAAGAACGTTTTATTAAATGGAAAAACCGCTCAGAGAAACTTGGGGCTTGGCTTCCCTAAAACTCTGAACGGTCTTCCATGTTAAACTTTTTCCACTACTACCAAGCTATTAAGTTTTTTGCAACTTAGTAAATGCTTTTACTTAATGCAAGAAAAATTTTTACCTTAGAATTTTTTGAGTCCCTAAAAAAGAAAATGCTGAATTTTTGAGTCCCTAAAAAGACAATATAAAAATAGCAGTTTAACCCAAGTTAAAAATTCGTTTTAATTGCATTTTAATTACTTATAAACCACTTTCATTACAGAGGATATATAAAATATTTGACAATTATTTTTTTTATTTATGGAGAGACAAACTTAGTGGTCTCAATTGGCAATTGGAGCCCGGCGGTTCTCCAACTATGTTTGGTTACTTTAATCAGAATGGAGTTTTAATTTCATAGTCAATAATATTTTCAACATTTGCTTTGCTTTTTGTAATTTTATTAGCAAATGAATGATTAAAATCCAGTTCAAACATTTTGCCACATTCATTCATTTCCAAAACAAAACTTCTGCCACTTTGTGAATGTCTTGAACTGTCAAGTTTAACTACAAAGTAATTATCTTTAACTAAAATTTTATTCGAACCAATATTTATTTGTTCAAGTCCAGCACGATAAGGATTAAAAATAGTGAAAATAAAATCGCTATCACGGGCTAAACCGATTGAATCGGCTAAATTAACTGAACTTGGTTCTTGGAATCCGTTTCTGTTTAGCTGACTTAACACAATTAGAACAATATTATTCTCTTTAGCAATAATTTTGAGTCGATTGCTTAACAAACTAATTTCTCTTTCTCTCGATTCGATTGATTTGTATTTAGAAAAATCATTTTTCATAAGTCCGATATAATCAATCATTACAACTTTCAAACCTTCAGCTTCTTTCAACTTTTTTATCGTAGCTTCAATTTCATTGAACGAAAGCAAATTATCTAAAATGAAAAGCTTTTTATCAGAAAATTTTTTTGTTACACGCATTAAATCAGCTCTTTGAGAATCACTTAACTTTTTTGGATTTCTCAAAAGTTCATAAGGTATATTTAACTCCATAGAAAGAATTTTCTCGGTAACTTCCTTTTCGGTCATTTCAAGAGAAAAAATTGCTGAGGGTAAGCCTTGAAAAATAAAGTCCATCATTAGATTTAATGCAAAAGAAGTCTTTCCATTTTTGAAAGCTCCAGCAATGCAAATTAGATTGCATTCGCTAAGTCCACCTGTAAAATTATTAAATGAAGGAAACCTCTCTGTTTTAATTAATGATTTACTACCTTTGATTTCCTCTTCAATTTCTTCTAAACATTCTTTAACTTTTTCGGCAAAGTTTTTTGGTTTTTCAAATCTTGAATATTTTTTTAACTCTGCTTTCAGTTTTTCCGAAGTTTCACTCAATAAATCCAAACCTTTAATAGAATCTTTAGCTTCTCCCAATGCTTCACGTAAAATTTTCTCAGTTTTTATGCTGTCAAATATGTCCAAAAATTCCTTTATTCTCAAAGAAATGTTTTGTGGCAAATTATAATCTGAAAAATCATTAAGAGAAAAACCATTTTTTTGAATTATATGATAAGCTGCAATATGGTCAAAATTGCATGACTGATAAAATTCATCAAAAACCGCTTGAAAAGGTTTCGGGAAAAGTTCGATAGGAATTGCGTTTTTAAGTTCGATAGTAGATTTAGGATTATACATAATTTCTGCGATTAACTGTTTGCACTTTTCATTAAGTAATTGTGATTTGTTTAACTTCATATTTTCAGCTCCAAAGTTTTTGGTCTATCGTTGATTTCATTTTTAGTTTCTCTATAAGAATTCGAATTTGACTTTAAAGGAAATAAACCTTGCCATTGATTGCGAATTGACTGATTTATAACTTCAATCGGATTAGGTTGTAATTCCAAAAATTTCAATTGCTTCTTAACTGAAAACTCAGTTAATTTCTTTTTAATTGACTTTCGATATTCAATCCATTCTTTCCAAACTTGAATAAATCCTTTTCTTTTTATTAAGCTTTCAGGTATAAGGTTTATAAAAAATGAATCCTCCTCTTTATTTATATTTTCTTTATTGTTTTCTTTATTGGTAATCGTTTTGATTACTCTACTGTAATTCTTTTGATTACTCTTAGTGTAATCTTTTTGATTACTCTTAGTGTAATCTTTTTGATTACACTCAACAAACCAATCATCATAATTCTTATTTATTGAAATTTCTCGTGGTTTAGAACCAATATAATCGTTCTCAATTTTCAAAACATTTTTATTACATAATTGCTTAATGATTTTCCTTAAATTTTGATAACGAATATTTGTTGCTTTCTCTAAATACCTAAGGGATATTTGGCATGCCTTTTTATTAAAACCATAACTAAAACGGATAACCGCTAATATTACCTTCAGCTCTCTACTCGAAAAATTTGCTCGAGTAATTGCTTCGAGTAACTCATTTGCGATTTTTGTGTAACCATTTTCACATTGAACATCAGCCATCTTCTTCTCTCAATGAATTAATTATATAATTTATATCTTCAGGATTATCGCAAGTAATTAAATCATAAACAGGATTAATAAAATCGAGTAAATCAGCTTGGCAAGTTTTTAAGTGCTCTGAAAAAATTTCACGAAGCTGAGAGTTTGAAATTTTTGAAATCTGTTTTTTCAAAAAATCAGTTTGAATCAAAATTGAACGCAAGTTCTCATATAAACCATAAAATTCATTATCATATTTCATTTTTTAACCTCTATAAATTCTTTAGTTTGTTGAAACATCATTTAATTTTTCAATTGCACCTCTTAAGTTGTCAGGCTGCAAGTGTGCATATATTTGAGTAACCGAAACGCTTGAATGTCCAAGCAATTTTTGAACTTCATAAATTGAAACACCTTTTTGAACTAACCAGCTCGCAAATGTATGTCTTAAAGAATGAAAGTTAAGTTTTGGATTTATGTTTGCTTTCAAAACATATTTATGAAATTTATGAGAAAGAAAATCTTGATTGATAGGTCTATCAT
>JARYLX010000023.1 GCA_029907415.1 Melioribacter sp. | reverse complement strand
GCAAATAGCAGCTCCGATAAAGAACATAGAACTATTCAGAGAAGTATATTTAAGACTGAGATTCAACCCAATAGCACTTCGCTTATAGCAATTGGAAAGAAGTCCAAAGCAGATAAAAAAAAAGCTTTTCAGGGAGTAGTCCGCGCAAATAAAGAAAAAAGGAGGGAAAATTATTACTTGAATAAACCAAAAATCAAAAAATGAGATTACAATGAAAAAATCATGAATAACATTGACCACATTATAGAAAAAATCTACTTTTTAATGTCCTATATCGGATTTTAGATTATTATTTAGATTATTGTGAAAATTATTTGTTATTTATCAAAATTCTCAATTCATAATGTTATTTTTACTTGAAAATAAAAATAAAATATGAGTCCCAAACAAGTTCTAAAAGAATATTTTGGCTTCGAAGATTTCAAGCCTGCACAAAAAGAAATAATTGAAACAATACTGCAGGGAGAAAATGTCTTAGCTGTTCTTCCAACAGGAGGAGGAAAATCGATTTGTTATCAAGTTCCTGCTATTCTCGCAAATTCTTTTTCTATTGTAATTTCACCTCTTATTGCATTAATGAAAGACCAGGTAGATACAGTAAATAAAAAGGTAAAAATTGCAGCGTTCATAAATAGCACTCTATCACAAAAAGAAATGCAGATGGTATTGAATGATATTTCAAATGGAAAAATTAAATTACTCTACATGTCACCAGAAAAATTAGACAATGTTAATTTTGCAGAAACATTAAAGCAGCTTTCACCTTCTTATCTTTTTGTTGATGAAGCACATTGCATTAGTGAATGGGGACATAATTTTAGACCAAGTTACAGAAAAATTAAAAAGTTTGCAGATTATACAGGAATAACAAAGATTTCAGCTTTCACAGCTACAGCAACTGAGGATGTTCGCAAAGATATTTTAGAACAACTTGGAATAATAAATGCAAGAGTTTTTATACATGGTTTTGAAAGAAAAAATCTAAGTCTTAATGTTATCAAAACAAAAGAGAAAAAAGAAATATTATTAAAATTAATAACTCCTTTATCCATACCGGCAATAATTTATACTGCAACCAGGAAATTAGCAGAAGAAGTTTATGAATTCTTAATACACAACAAAATTAATTGTGCTTATTATCATGCAGGATTAAATCCTGAAAGAAGAAGAATTGTTCAGGATGATTTTCTTGAAGGAAGAATAAATCTAATTGTAGCTACTAATGCTTTTGGTATGGGAATAGACAAAAGTGATATAAGAACTGTCATTCATTTTAACATGCCAGCTAACCTCGAAAATTATTATCAGGAAATTGGAAGAGCAGGCAGAGATGGAAATCATTCAAATATTTTTTTATTGTTTGACGAAAAAGACATTGCAATTCAAGAATATTTTATTAAAAATTCTTTTCCTCAAAGGCAGCAAGTTGAATTAGTTTACAATGCAATTTGTGACTATGGCAGAATTTCACTTGGAAGTATTTCGAATAAAGAAATACCTGTCGATACAAATCTAATTTCGTTTTTGCAGTCAAAGGAATTAAATAAAGCACTAATTGAATCTTCGGTAAAAATTCTTGAAGAATCTGGTTATATAAAATTTAATCCTGATTTTTATCAAAAGCACCATGTTCAATTTTTAATAGAACCCGGGAAATTAAATTCATTTATTCAGAAAATAAATAACAATGAATTGAAAGATTTTATACTTGTACTCATAAGAGATTATGGCAATAAAATTTTTAGAACAAGAACAATTATTAATCTTGTAAGGCTTTCCGAAATATTAAATTCTAACATCGAGAATCTAATTGAATATTTGAATTTGCTTAACAACTCCGGTATCATTTTTTATGAACCACCTTCTTTATTCCCAACAGTCACTCTTTTAAAATCACGAATAAAAAGTGAAGATTTATTATTAGATTTTTCGAAAACAAAAAAACTTATCGGGCACAATAAAAATAAACTTGAAAAAATGATTGGTTACATTATATCCAACCAATGCAGATTTGCTTACATATTAAATTATTTTGGAGAGATAAAAGAAAATTATAAATGCGGAAGATGTGATGTATGCCTTGGAAAAATAGATAAATTAAATGATGATGATTATTTAAGAAATCATATTATTACTACACTATATGAATTCAACAATCCGTTACACAAAAAAGAACTTTTTAAGATATTAACTGGAAAAGACCAAAAATACCATAACATTTCTACTTATGGTTCGTGCAATCATTTTTCAACAATTGAGATAAATGATGTACTTTCAACACTGGAAATAGAAAAAATTATATCTATAAAAAATGATATGATTTATTATGAACAAAATAATCTTAATTTATTCCTATCAGAAGAATCCGACTTATATCAAAAAAATTATGAAGATGAGCTAAAACTTTTTAATTTGTTAAGACAGATAAGGAAAGAAGCATCCGAAAAATTTAATCAACCTGCACAGTTAATCTGTCCCGACAATGTTTTGCGAGAGATATCAAAACTTCGGCCAAAATCATATTCTGAATTTATTGGCATTGATGGGTTTAACAATAGAATGTTCAATAAAATTGGAATAGAATTCATCGAAGCAATCAAAGAGTTTGAAAAAAAAGAAAATAATATCAGCAAAATAAAAGAAAAAAATTTGCCGAATACTTCTTATCAAATACTTGAGTTAATACAAAAAAAATATTCACTCGAAGATATTGTTAGTCTTACAAAAATTCCCGAATCAATTCTTTCAGTTCAGATAGAAACTTTAATCGAAGCCATTCCTGAACTTGAAATCGAATCGCTTTTTAATTATGGCGAACTTAAAATGATTTATGAAAAAATTGATGAGGGGATTTTTGATTTAAGAGAACTTAGAAAATGTTTTAACGAAAAAATCAGTTATGCAAAATTAAGAATAGCATTAGCGAAGAAAAGAGTTAATTAATTGCATTGGTGTTTTTTAAGTCAATAAGAAATTTATCAGCTTTTTTAAAAAAATTTTCCCAGCTTTTTTGATTTGCTTTCAGTCCCCTTAAATATTCTTCAAAATCGTTTTGACTAATCATATATTTTTCAAACAACTTTCTTCTATATATTTTTAATGAATCAACATTATAAGAATATTTTTCTTCTAAGATAATGTTTTCGACATAAATGCGGACTGCAATTTCTTCATCAATTTTCTTTTCGGTGCAGTTTGTTAAAAGAAGAAGTAAGAAACAAAGTCCAAAAGAGTAAATAAATTTATTTCTTTTTGCTGGCTTCAAATAAGATTCTTTTTTCACGTTCAGTTAAATTTTTGTAACCACTTTGACTTATTTTATCGAGAATTCTATCAATTTCTTCCTGAGTAATTTCTTCTTCGTCTTTTGATTCTAAATCGTAGAATTCTGCTTCTTCAATATCTTTTGAAAATGATGGTTTTCGAAATCTTGATGAAAATTTGAAATGTGTTTTTCTTTTAGAATAACCAAACAAATTACTAAATTGAAAATCAAATCTTCTATCAAGCAGAATAAACAAAAATCCAGTAACAGCCCCTCCAATATGAGCAAGATGAGCTACAATCGTAGGTTCATTTACAGAGAGAAATTCAATAACAACAAGGAATGCGATAAGATATTTAGCTTTTATTGGAATTAAAAAGTATAAGAAAATGTAACGGTCGGGGAAAAACATTGCAAATGCTATCATGATACCGAATACAGCTCCAGAAGCACCAATTGTAGGAGCTAATGATTCAGAAAAAAGTGGTGATAAAAATATTTGAAACAATCCAGCACCGAATCCACATAATAAATAATAAGCCAGAAATTTTTTTGAACCCATAATATTTTCTAATTCCATACCGAACATCCATAGCATAAACATATTAAAAAGTATGTGTGTAAAATCTCCATGCATAAATTGATAAGTGAGGAATTGCCATATTTTAAAATTATATGGCATACCGGCACTATCAATTCCATTGATTGGGTTCAATGCAAAATATCTATTCAAAATATACCAGCCTGGAATTCCATTGAAGTTGATGTTATCGAAAATCAATTGTATTAAAAAAACACCAACATTAATGATTAAAAGATTTTTAATAACTGGAGGGAAAAAAGAAAATCCTCCAAAACCAGAAGGACGATAATAATCTCTTGAATCTAAGCTCATTTATCTGCCTGTAATCTATCTATTATAAAATTACAATTTCTTTTATAAATTATCCAAAACACAACAATAAAAAATATGAGCAAGAGCCAAAGGATATAGGAATTTATTTTAGCTCTTGCTCTTATAAATTAATTTGTAATATATCAAACATCATCATTCAAAGCAGCAACACCGGGGAGGACTTTTCCTTCCAAAAATTCGAGTGATGCGCCACCACCTGTTGAAACATGTGATACTTTATCTTCAAGACCTGCTTTTTTAATTGCTGCAGCAGAATCACCACCGCCAATTATTGTAATTGCACCTTTCTCTGTAGCTTCTGCAAGTGCTTGAGCTATTGCATTTGTGCCTTTAGCAAAATTATCAAACTCAAAAACTCCCAGAGGTCCATTCCATATAATTGTTTTACTTTCAAGTATAACTTTACGGAATTCTTCGATAGTTTTTGGTCCAATATCCAGGCCCATTTTATCTGCAGGAATTTTATCTGAATCAACCACAATTGCAGGGGATTCATTTTTAAATTCTGATGCAACTACATTATCAACTGGCAATAAAACTTTTGCATTTGATTTCTTGAATTTGTCAAGGGTTTCTTTAGCCAAATCAATTTTTTCTTCTTCAAGCAGAGAAGTTCCAATTTCATAGCCCATAGCTTTATAAAATGTATAAGCCATACCGCCGCCAATTAAAAGATTATCAACCTTAGGCAATAAATTTTCAATAACATCAATTTTACCAGAAATTTTTGAACCACCAAGAATAGCAGTAAATGGTCTAACTGGATTTGAAATTGCTTCGCCAAGATAATTAAGTTCTTTTTGCATTAAATAACCAGCAGCACAAACTTTGATAAATTTAGTAACACCTTCAGTGGATGCATGAGCTCTATGTGCACTTCCAAAAGCATCATTAATATAAACATCGCCAAGTTCAGCAAGTTGTTGTGCAAAAGCCGGGTCATTTTTTTCTTCTTCGGCATGGAAGCGTAAATTTTCTAAAAGAAGAACCTCTCCTTCTTTTAATGAATTTACTATTGCTTTAACCTGTTCGCCGACACAATCAGGTGCAAATTTAACATCCATATCAAGCAATTCACTCAAACGGACAGCAACTGGTTTTAATGTATACTTTGGATTTGGCGCACCTTTAGGTCTACCAAGGTGACTCATTAAAATGCACTTGCCTCCGTCATTAATAATTTTCTTAATTGTAGGAAGTGCGGCTGTAATACGAAGGTCGTCAGTAATATTCATATTCTCATCATAAGGAACATTAAAGTCAACACGAACAAGAACTCTCTGCCCTTTAAGATTAACTTTGTCAATACTTAGTTTTTTCATTTTATCCTCCTATTTTAGGAATTTTTCTTTACCGAAAATTAGATGTTAGAAAGGATATATACAAAAAAGACGCAGCCGTAATTTCCGGACTGCGTCTTTTTCTTTAATTATTTGATAATTACTTTGTATTAATCATCTTCATTAATAAATCTACAACTCTGCAAGAGTAACCCCATTCATTATCATACCATGATACTATTTTGAAGAATCTTTTTTCACCTTTAAGATTATTCTGTAAAGTTGCAAGTGAATCATAAATCGAAGAACGGTCATCATGAATAAAATCTGTTGATACAACTTCTTCGTTGCAATATCCCAGAATTCCTTTCAGGTATGTTTCAGAAGCTTTTTTCATCAATTCATCAATTTCTTGAATTGATGTTTCTCGTTCTGAACGGAATGTCAAATCAACAACAGAAACATCAGCAGTTGGGATACGGAAAGACATTCCAGTTAATTTACCTTTTGTTTGAGGAAGAACTTCACCTACAGCTTTTGCTGCGCCAGTAGTTGAAGGAATTATATTAATTGCAGCTGCACGACCACCTCTCCAATCTTTCTTAGATGGACCATCAACTGTTTTTTGTGTTGCTGTATATGAGTGTATTGTTGTCATCAATCCAGTTTCGATTCCAATTCCTTCTTTAATTAAAACATGAACAACTGGTGCCAAACAATTTGTAGTACATGATGCATTTGATACAATGTGATGTTTTTCAGGATCATATTCATGATCATTAACTCCCATAACAAAAGTTTTTACATCACCTTTACCAGGTGCTGTAATTATTACTTTTTTAGCACCTGCAGCTAAATGACCTTTTGCCTTTTCTGAATCAGTAAATAAACCTGTTGATTCAAGAACATATTCTACTCCAAGATCTTTCCATGGTAATTGGGATGGATCTTTTTGAGCTAATAAACATTTAATTTTATGACCATTTACTACAAGAATATCATCATTTTCTAATGATGGGTCACTTTTTTCACTGCTCAATGTTCCTTTGAATTTACCATGAACGGAGTCATATTTTAATTGATAGGCAAAATATTTTGCATCATTAGAAATATCAACTACTGCAACTACATCTACCTCTTTACCAAGGTAGCCTTTTTCTGCTAATACATTGATAATTAGTCTCCCTATTCTTCCGAAACCATTAATTGCAACTTTTGTAGCCATGATTTTTTTCCTCCATATACGAATTTGTGTAAATTTGTGTTTGCAATATAGCTATTAATAAAAGAATTTTCAATTTATCTAAATAATTAATTTAATAATTTCTGTATTTCATCTAATTAAACTAATTAATTGAGGGAATAATAACATTTTAACTTCGATATTTTATTAAAAAATAATTGGCGATTAATTTTGAAAAGATTATTTTTCAATGTCATTTATAATTAAATCAGTGGGTGTGAGTATGAACTCATCTGAGTTTTTATTATATGTACCAATTTTTTCTGACCTGCCTCCTTCTGAATTAGAAAAAATCGAAAAAGTTGGGACAAGAAAAAAATACAGTAAAAATGAGATAATATTGAAAGAAGATGAAACCGGTTCAGCACTTTTCATAATTATATCAGGAAAAGTAAAAGTTTCAAGAACAAGTCCAGATGGTAAAGAAGTAATTTTGACAATTTTAAATGAAAGTGATTTTTTTGGAGAGATGGCAATTATTGATGGCCAAACTCGTTCTGCAACAATTACTGCAATTGAAGATACTGAACTTTTTATTATTCAACGTAATGACTTTATCACATTATTAACCAAACATCCTGAAGTTTCAATATCTCTACTACAGGAATTAACTAAAAGACTAAGAGCAGCTGATGTTAAAATAAAAGCTCTTTCACTAAAAGATGCAGAAGGTAAAGTTGCCACAGTGTTACTTCAATTAGCTGATGATATTGGAAAAATCAAACATGGACGGGTAGAATTAGAAAATTTACCAAATCAGCAAGATTTAGCAAATATGGCTGGAACTTCAAGAGAAACAATTTCAAGAACATTACATGCATTCGCAAAAAAAGGACTGATTGAAATTGATGGTTCAAAAATTCGAATAATTGACTACGAAAAATTTAAGGAACTTTATAGTTAATGTCCCCAAAAGTTGATTTACATATACACACAACTTATTCCGATGGAGTTTATTCTCCAATTGAAATTATAGACAAAGCTTACAATGCAGGATTGAGCATCATTAGCATAACAGACCACGATAGCATCAACGGTATAAAAGATGCAATTTTATATGGAAGAGAAAAAGGCATTGAAGTTATTCCAGGTTTAGAATTAAGCACTGATATCGAAGATAAAGAGGTTCATCTCTTAGCATATTTTATTGATATTGAAAATGATGAGCTTCAGAAATATTTAAAATTCTTTCGAGAAGAAAGACTTTATCGAGCTAAAAGAATAGTTCAAAAACTGCGTAACCTTGGATTATCAATTTCTATTGATGATGTATTAGATAGAGCAAACAACTCTGCTGTCGGAAGACCACATATTGCTTACACACTTGTTGACCTCGGTTTAGTAAGCAATTATACAGAAGCTTTTGAAAAATATTTAGGGGATAACTGTCCAGCATATGAACGTAAAATTCATATATCCCCAAATAGTGCATTGAAATTAATTAACGATAGTGGCGGTTTATCATTCATAGCGCACCCCGGTTATATGAAAGAATCAATATTATTCAATATTATCAAAGCTGGTGTAGATGGTATTGAAGTCATTCATCCAAGTCATAATGAAAATCAAATTAATTTTTACAGAGGAATTGTTAGTCAATATTGCTTATTAGAAACTGGCGGCTCAGATTTTCACGGCGGCAAAAAAAATGATGAAGAAAATCTCGGTCAATATTGCATCTCATTAAATCACATAGATGCAATGAGAAAAATGCTTCTAAAAAATACTGCTTAAAAATCTCTGCAATTAAATGCTTCTTCAAAATTTATATCTAAAAAATCCTAAATTTGCTTTTAATTTTATAATCTATCAGGTAATAGAATGAAAAGAATATTTTTATTAATAATTATTTTAACTAATCTCAGCTACGCACAAAACATCGGGCAATGGGAAATATTTTCAGAGATGAGAAATATTCAATCGATAGCTCTTACAACTGACGGAATATGGGCTGCAACAAACGGTGGAGCTTTCAAATACAATTTTTCAGATGAAACTTTTTTTACTCTGACAAAAGCAAATAAATTAAACAGTCAGGTTTTAACATCAATTAATATTGATAACGAAGGGAAAATCTGGTTAGGGTCTTTTGAAGGTTATATTATTTCATACAATCCTTCAGATTATTATGTAAAAAATATTCTTGATATTTATAAATCCAATAAAACTCAAAAACGAATTAATCACATATTCACAAAGAGCGATACAATTTTTGTATCCACAGATTTTGGTTTGGTGTTAATAAATTCTAAGAATTATTTCCTTTATGATACATTTTTAAAATTAGGGGATTTCCCTTCTGAGGCAAAAGTAAATTGTGCAATAAAAACTTCTTTAATTTATGTATGCACAGATAATGGAATCGCTGTTCAAAAGCCAGGGACTATAAATCTTACTGCTCCAGAATCATGGAATACATACAAATTAAACATCAACATTAATGCTTCATCAATTAATAAAATAATTGAATGGAATAAAAAAATTTTAATAGCAACTGACAATGGAATTTTTTCTTTTGAAAATAATCAGTGGAACTCATTTCTTCTTTCAGGCACAAATATCAATGATATCTATCCTTCAACAAATAAATTATTCATAGTAACTGATAATATTGCATATCAATTTTCGGGTAATGAAATAACAAAAATTTATGAAGATTTTAATAACTCGTTTTCTTCAATAATTAGCAATGGCACAAAAATCTACATCGGAACAAAAAATGGATTAATCGAATTTTACAATGGGAATATTAAACAATTATATCCTGATGGACCAGCAGGAAATTTGTTTATAAATCTTGCTACAGATAATAACGGCAATTTATGGATTGCAACTGGAAGAGATGGAGCAGGAATTGGTTTTATGAAATTTGATGGTGTAAAATGGTTTCTCTACAACAAACAACAATATCCTCAAATTCCTTCAAATGATTATTTCAATATTCATTCTGGTCAAGATAATACAATTTATCTTGCCAATTGGGGAAATGGTGTTACAATTTTCAAAGATGAAAATTTCCAAATCTACAACAAGACTACCAGTCCTCTTGTTGGAATACCCAAGGATACAAATTTTATTGCAATTTCTGATGTCAAAACAGATTCAAAAGGAAATGTTTGGATTGCAAACTTCACACCTGCAAATAACAAACCATTGAGTGTATTAACTAAAGATAAAAAATGGTACAGTTATTCATTAACAAATTTTGGCTTTACAGAAAAAGATGGAATATACAAAATGATAATTGACCAGTATGATACAAAATGGTTTTTGTTATTTTCCGGGAAAACTGGACTTTATTATTTCAATGAGAATGGAACATTCGAAAATTTGAACGATGATAAACTTGGATACTTCGGTACAAATAATGGATTAATTACAAATGAAGTTACTGCTTTAGCTGTAGATAAACGCGGTATGCTGTGGATTGGAACAAGTCAAGGTATGAACTTTATTCCTGATCCTTCAAATCCCAGAATATCGGAAATAATAATTCCATCTTTAAGAAGCCAGAGTATAACATGCATTGCCGTTGATGCATTAGACCAAAAATGGGTTGGAACAAAAAATGGGGTTTTTGTTCTTTCTTCGGATGGATTACAATTGCTTTCCCACTATACATCAAAAGATTCTCCAATTCCTGATGATGATATAAGAAGTATTGCAGTTGATGAAATAAATGGCAAAGTCTACATAGGCACAGATTATGGACTTGCGATGGTTCAAACATTTGCTGTAAAACCTTTTGAAAATTTCAGCGAGCTTTTTATTTATCCTAATCCATTTATAATTGAAAATAAAAATAACACTGTTTCAATTGATGGATTGATAAAGAATTCCTTAATAAAAATTCTTGATATAAGCGGAAATCTTATTAAAAATATTAAAACACCAGGTGGCAGAATTGCTGTGTGGGACGGAACTGATTTAAATGGCAATTTAGTAGCAAGCGGCATATATATAGTTGTAGCATATGATGAAGATGCTAACAATGTTACAACAGGAAAAATTGCAGTAATTAGAAAATAATATGATAGACATAAAAAATTTATCAATTCAATTTACAGGCGAAAACTTATTTGAAAATGTTAACCTTAAAATTGGTAAACACGACAAAATTGCTTTGGTAGGTTCCAATGGAAAAGGTAAATCAACTTTTTTAAAATTAATTTACGGAATAGAAAAACCTGAGACAGGAGAAATTAATAAGCAAAAAGGAATCAGAATTGGATACCTCCCGCAGGATTTAATTTCATTTCGTGATAAAACATTATTCGAGGAAGTGAAATCTTCCATGATTGAATTAAAAACAATAATCGAAAAAGAAAAAGAAATACTTGATTCATTAAACAATAATAATCTTTCAGAAATTGATAGACATGAACTAATTGAATCACTTGGAGAAATTCAAAACCAAAAAGATAATATTGATTTTTATAGAGCAGAATCAAAAATAAAAAAAGTTCTTACAGGATTAGGTTTTCAAGAAAAAGATTTTAATAGATTAACTCAGGAATTCTCTGGCGGCTGGCAAATGCGAATTCAACTTGCAAAAATTCTTCTTGCAGAAAATGATTTAATTTTACTTGACGAACCAACTAACCATCTTGATATTGATACATTAACCTGGCTTGAAGAATTTCTTTGCGATTATAAAGGAGCATTAATAATTGTTTCGCACGATAAGCATTTCATAAATAAAGTTACAAGCAAAACTCTTGAGATATTCAACAAACAAATTAATTTCTTCTCTGGCACTTATGACCAATATCTAAATTTCAAAAAAGAAAGAGAGGTTCAACTAAAAGCTCTTGAAAAAATTCGGGAGAAAAAAATAAAAGAGATTGAACGATTTATCGAAAGGTTCAGATATAAAGCAACAAAAGCTCGTCAGGTTCAAAGTCGTATTAAAATGCTGAACAAAATTGAAACAATTGAATTAATCGAAGAAGAGAAAAAGATTGAATTAAAATTTCCCGAACCTCCTAAAAGTGGTGTTATTCCTGTTGAATTAAAAAATGTCTATAAGTTCTATGAAGATTTAGAAGTATTAAAAAACATTAATATAAAAATTGAACGAGGAGAAAAAATAGCAGTAGTTGGACCAAATGGTGCAGGTAAAACCACATTTGCAAAAATTATTGGGAATAAAATTGATGTTTCAAAAGGTGAAGTAATTTATGGCCATAATACAATTATCTCTTATTATGAACAGGAAGTTGCAGACAGCTTAAATTTAGAATTCGACTTAATTGATACACTTGAAGAAATAAATGATGAATTAACTCCAGGACAAATAAGAAAACTTCTTGGCACATTTCTTTTTACCGGAGATGATGTTTTCAAAAAAGTAAAAGTACTTTCCGGCGGTGAAAAAAGCAGATTAGCACTTGCAAGATTATTATTAACAAAAAGCAACTTAATTATTCTTGATGAACCTACAAATCATCTCGACTTATCTTCAAAGGAAATATTACAAAAAGCTTTAATTGATTTTTCAGGCACTTTAATTATTGTCTCTCACGATATTGATTTTCTCAGTCCCATTGTAAATAAAGTTTTTGAAATCAGAAATCACAGTTTGAAAGTTTACTATGGTGGAATTGAATATTATCTTCAAAAAAAATTTGGAGAGCTCCAAGAAGAAAAATCAAATGATTTAAAAGAATTACCCAAACAAAACCGTAAAGAACAAAAAAGATTGGAAGCAGAATTAAGACAGAAAAAATACATTCTGACTAAAGACCTCAAAAAAGAATTAGAAAATACTGAAAATGAAATAATAAGGTTGGAAAGACTAAAAAATGAAATTGAATATGAATTAACAAAACCTGAAATTTTCAGCAATCCAGAACTTGCAAAAGAAAAAAATCTTGAATACGAAAAAGTAAAAAAGCAGCTCAACAATGAATATAACCGCTGGGAAGAATTAAACTACAAAATAGAAGAAATAGAAAAAGAGTTTATCAACAATTCTTAAATGTTATTAAATAAAAGCTATAATTATTTATTTTCGTTTATCAAAAATTCTTCAGCAAGTGCAACACCTCCAAACAATGCTGCATCATCCCCTAATTTTGTAACACTTATTTTAACATTTCTACCACATTCTGGTAAAACAGAATTTTTAAATGCTACTTTTATTCTCGGGAGCATAAATTTATGCATTGCTTCAATTACCCCACCCCCTAAAACAATTGTATCAAAATTTAAAAAAGTTGTTAAACTGCCAAGAACCGTTCCAATTGTTTCACAAGCTTTAGAAACTTGCTTGACTGCAACATTATCATTTTGCGCAACAGCATAGGCAAGAGTTTTACTTTTAATTGATTTATCCGAAGACAAAAATTCTTTCAATATACTTTTTTTACCTTTTTTAATTTCTTTCTTAATTGCTTTAATTATTGCTAATCTGCTTGCCGTTAGTTCAAAAGTAGAAGAAGATTTTTTAGATGAGAACGCTCCCTTTCCATTTATAATCATATGTCCAATTTCGCCAGCATAAAATGTTGAACCACGATAAAGTTTTCCCTCAAAAAATAAAGCACTCCCAATACCGGTGCCTATAAAAACAATTAGCATGTTTTTTATTTCATCATTGAACTCAAATTTTTTTATTCCAAGTCCAGCAAGGTTTACATCATTCTCTACTAGAACTGGTATAATTGTGTGTTTTGATAGAGCCTCTTTTATGTTGAAATTTTTTATATAAATATTTGGAGCATTTGAAATGATTCCTGAAAATGGATTTACAGTACCGGGCACTCCCAAGCACAAAGCTTTTACATTCTTCTCTGAGATGTTATTTTCAAGAATTAATTGATTGAGCGATTTGACTATTGAATCAATTAATCCCTGTTCCCCTTTTTTCACCTCAGTAGGAATTTTTACTCTTGAAACAATTTTATTCTGTGAATTAATTAATGCTGAAAGAATTTTTGTGCCGCCAAGATCAACCGAGATAATGTAATCTTTATTCATAATTTTCTCTTTATTTTAATATAGAATTTCAGTCAATATAAATTTTTATTAAATTGATGTTGAATTTAATACTTATTTCACATTTTTATAAAATGTTATTAATAATTGATTACTGAAAAATAAATTATTTCTAAATTATAAATGGAGTTTAGATGTATATAAATTTTTGTGATATTCCCGGTCAACAAAATTTGTTTCTTGACTATTTATATGAATTCGATAATGTAAGAAAATTTTACAAAAGCAATTTTAGAGAGCAAGAAACTTATGAAACATTATTTGAAAAATTAGTAAATTCTCAAAGACCACATCGCAATCAGCTAATTGAGTTAATCAAAAAGCAATATCAAAATATTAGAATTTCCAAGCAAACTGAATCAAATATTGAAGCTCTTTATTCAAATAAAACATTTGCTATTTGCACTGGACAGCAATTAGGAATTTTTGGTGGTCCGCTTTATACTTTTTATAAGACTATTACTGCAATTAAACTATCTCAATATCTCAAAGAAAGATATGACAATTATCAATTTGTACCCATTTTCTGGCTTGAAGGAGATGACCATGATTTTGAAGAAGTAAGGAAATTCAGCATACTTAATAACAACAATGAACTTATTAGCTTAAAATATGATGATGGTTTGGAAGAAGAAATAAATCGTGGTTGTATTGGCTTGAAATCTTTTAATAATAATTTAGAAAAGTTATTTGAAGATTTAATCATACATTTGAGAGAAACTGAATTTAAGAATTCCGTAATTGAATTATTAAAATCTTTTTACAAACCCGGTGATACATTTTTAACTTCATTCAGAAATTTAATGATAAGAATTTTTGATGATTATGGACTGATTGTTTTTAATCCACTTGATTCTGAAGTAAAAAAATTACTCACTCCAATTTTTTCTGAAGAAATAATTAATTACCGTAATCATACAATTCAACTTGTTGAAAGGAGTGCAGAGTTAGAAGAAACTTATCATGCTCAAGTAAAAGTAAAACCAATAAATTTATTTTTTATAGAAAACAATGAACGACTTCTTATCGAACCTGTTGAAGAAGAATACCGCTTAAAAGGAAGAAGAAAAAAATTTACAAAAGATGAATTGCTGGAACAGTTAAATAAATTCCCTGAAAAATTTAGTCCAAATGTTTTGCTTAGACCAATTTGTCAGGACTATCTATTTCCGACAGCATTTTATATAGGCGGCCCATCTGAAATAAGTTATTTTGCACAGCTTTCACCACTCTATGATATTTATAACATTGTACAGCCGGTTATTTATCCTCGTGCTTCAGCAACAATTGTTGAAAAAAATGTTAAATCAATTATTGAAAAATACAATCTTGATTATCTTAATTTATTTACAACAGAAGAGGAATTAATCACAAAAATTATAGAGCAAAATTCTACTACAGACATAAACTCATTATTTGAAAATTCACAATCTGATATAGAAAAAATTTTATTTGGTTTAGCAGAAAATTTAAGCAGCATTGATAAATCATTATTTGATATAACAAACAAAACCAAAATAAAAATCGAAGAAAATCTAAATTACTTGAAAACAAAAGCCCTTGAACTTGAAAAAAGTAAACATGAAGTAACGATACGTCAGCTTACAAAAGCAAGAAATAATTTATATCCAAATAACAATTTGCAAGAAAGAGAGATAAATTTTATCTACTTTGCCAATAAATACGGGCTTGATATATTGAAATGGATTTTTAATGAGCTAACAATTAACAAATTCGAACATCAAATCTTAGAGTTATAACCCAGGCACTGAAGTTGAGCTAAGAAATCTGGATTTGAAATAGAAACACAATCAAAATTATTTATTTGACCACCATTTTTCAAAAGCATTGACATAACTGCATATGCCATTGCAATTCGATGGTCGCCATAACTTTCAAAAGTTAAATTTCCTTCTACAATTTTTCCATCAACTTCAAAGCCATCTTCATATTCTACAACCTTTAATCCCGCTCTTTTATAATTCTCACATAATGCTTTTATTCTGTCTGATTCCTTTACTCTTAATTCTTTGGCATTTGTAACTCTAAATTTTCCTTCTGCAAAAACTCCTGCCACAGATAATATTGGAATTTCATCTATAATGTTTGGAATTATCTCTTCAGGTATTTCAGTATTTCTTAATTCGCTGCTTTTTACTCTTATATTTCCTCTTTTTTCTCCGTTTTGAATTATTTCATCTTCAATTGTAATTTTAGCGCCCATTGAATTTAGTATTTCAAGTATGCCTGTTCGTGTTTCATTGAGCGAAACATTTTTAATCAGAATATTTGAATTTTTTGACAACAATCCCAGTACTATAAAAAAAGATGCCGTTGAAATATCTGAAGGAACAGTAATTTCAAAATTTTTCGGATAATTTTTTTTAGAAACATAAATCAATGTTCCTTCTTCAGTATTTTCTGTTTTAAGTCCAAGTAATTTTTCTGTATGATTTCTTGATGGTATTTGTTCAATTATTATTGATTCATCTTCAAGATGAAGTGCGGCAAGTATTAAAGCACTTTTAACCTGAGCACTTGCAACTTTTAGTTTATATTTAATAGTATGTAAATTTTTTGATGGCTTAATTATCAAAGGTAAAGTTCCTGTATCTGATGCAGTAATATTTGCCCCCATCATATTCAAAGGTTCAACAATTCTTTTCATTGGTCTTTTAGATAGCGATTCATCTCCGGTAATTATTGATTCAAAATTCTGGGCACATAAAATTCCGCTCATTAATCTGGCTGTGGTACCAGAATTGCCTGCATACAATTTTTCTTCAGGTCTACTAAAATTTTTAAAACCTTTTCCTTTAATAATCAATAAATTTTCTTTTTCTTGAATTTCAACACCAAGTTTTCTAAAGCAAGAAATTGTTGATTTAACATCTTCGGCATTAGAACAATTTTTTATAATCGATTCTCCTTCGGCCATCGAAGCAAACATTACTGCTCTATGTGAAATTGATTTATCTCCAGGGAGTGATAATTCACCATTTAAATTTTCTGTGTAATAGAATTTCATTTTTCACACCATTTTTCAATTAGTTCATTTAGTTCTTGTTCAGTTAGTTCAGATTTATCATACATTCCTTTAGCTGCTCTTTGACGTTGACTTTCATAAAGAGTAACAGCTGCAGCAACAGATACATTTAAGCTTTGTACCATTCCACGCATAGGGATATAAAATAAATCATCCGCAAGTGTTTTCATTTCATCTGATACGCCTCTGTGTTCATTGCCAAATACTAAAGCTACTTTCTGTGTTAAATCGAGGTCATACAAATTTTTTGCATTTTTATTTAGAAAACTTGCATAAACCTTAAAACCTTCTGAACGAAGTGACTCAACACATTTCTTTACATCATTAAATTTTTCAACATCAACCCATTTATTTGCAGAAGCAGATGTAACTTTATGAATTTTGGGAAAAGTTTCTTTTGTATAAAGTAAAGTAATTTTGGGAACACCAACAGCATCACATGTTCTAAATATTGCACTTACATTATGAGCATCATGAATATTCTCTATTACAACTCTCAAAGAAAATTGTCTAAATGATGCAGCCGCTGTAATTTTCTGAAGTCGTTCCGGCGTTCTAAATTTTCTCATCATTATTTATCAAAAATTATTTTGTAAATAACCTTATTCCCTTCTTTTCTAGCTCTATCAATTTTTAATTTCAATTCAGGTTTTTCCTGTATGTAGAATTTAAAAAGTTCAATAGTTTTGTTTATAGCATCATCTTCAATATGAGCCCAGCTCTCACATCCTTTTATTGAGGGAATTTCTGCTGTGAATCCATCGTCGGTTTTAGTTACAATTAAATCCAGTACCACGAACAAACACCTATTTAAGATTCACCTTTTACAATTTTTACACTTGCACTTGCTCCAATTCTATCTGCACCGCTTTTAATCATTAAGCGAGCATCTTCTGCAGTTCTAATTCCACCTGATGCTTTTACTCCAACAGCTGAACCGACCACATACTTCATCAATGCAACATCACCGGCAGTAGCCCCACCTTTACTAAAGCCTGTAGATGTTTTTACAAAATCAGCTTTAGCTTCTTTACTTATCAAACAAGCAATTACCTTTTCTTCATCTGTAAGCAAAGCAGTTTCAATTATTACTTTACAAATGCCATTATATTTTTTTGCTGCTAAAACAACCTGATTGATATCATTAAAGACATATTGATAATTTTTTTGTTTAAGCATTCCTATGTTAATCACCATATCAATTTCTTGAGCTCCATTTTTTAATGCCTGTTCGGCTTCAAATCGTTTTACTTCTGTTGTTGTTGCTCCGAGAGGAAATCCAATTACAGTACATACTTTAACATCAGAATCCTTCAATAAATCTTTGCATAAAGTAACATAACATGGATTAACACATACAGAAGCAAAGCCATATGTTTTTGCCTCTTGACATAATTTTTTTATTTCATCAGGTGTGGCTTCTGGTTTCAACAAAGTATGGTCAATCATTCTCGCAATATCTTTATTCGTTAATTCTTCGCCAATTCCTGGTCCTGCAGCAATTCTTTCTGCACCATTCTCAATAATATTTTTAACAGCGACAGGCTGGTCAATAACATTCCTTTCCCAACCATTGCATGTCCCTGCGTGACAATAAAAATCCTGCAAAGCTTTTTCAATTAAAACTTGTGATACAATTTTATCAATTAATGACGAATCCATAATTTTTCTCTAAAAATTTTGTAAATGCAAGAAATGTATTTTTTAACAACATTGCAATTGTCATTGGACCTACACCTCCAGGTACAGGAGTAATATAAGATGCTTTTTTCTCAACTTC
>JARYLX010000239.1 GCA_029907415.1 Melioribacter sp. | reverse complement strand
AAATTCATTTATACTCCTAAGAAATTCGATGGAAAATGTATTATTAAGGTATATTAAAATCAAGTTGATTTTGTGATATAAAATTTGTTATACAATAGACAATAATTTTACATCGTTCTGGTTACTTTGGTGTGGAAAAATTTTTATACTGAAAGTTAAAGCACCTTTTCGAACTTTCTGGAAGAGAATTCTTTCAATCCATCTGTAAAATTAAGTTTATAAACAACTAAGTCTCGTCCAAATTTTTCTTTGAATAAATATTGTATATAATTTATAAAATTTTCAGAACAATCTTTTTTGACAATATGATAGGTGCTACGCAGAGAATTACAACTTATAATTTTAGAACCAATTACACATTCATTTTCTGTTGCTTTTGAAACAATATAATCGCAGTAATCGCAGCTCAGTTCATAATCTTTAGACATACTCCAGTGAGATTCTACAATACATTTTCCGAATTCATCAAATGAATTTTCTTTAAGACTGGCAACTGCTTTTTCAACTCGTTCTCTTTCTTTTACATTGTAAAGAACACGATTAAAAATTTTTCTTGGAAGCATATGATAATGTTTAATTAAAAAATCTAATCCAACATCACGCAGATTTTTAATTCCCCATATATAAAGTCTTAACCCTTTTACACCAACTTCACATTCTTCTATTCTTTCATTGCAAATCTTTAACGACTCATATATTCTTTCACCTGTATCAATTACAACGACTTCAAAGTTATTTTTAACAGGAATTGTATTGTATTCCTTTGAACGTAAATCGTAAAAAAAGAATTTATTCTTTTTTGATAACAGGGAAGTGTAATAATGGGTTTTGTTAGAAATCTTGCCAATAATATTTAAATCATTCTGATAAACTAAATTCACCAATTCGTCAATGCTCAGCTTTAATCGCAAAGCTTTTTTTAATGCAGATACAAATCCAGTCTGAAGTGAAGCATATTTCCCTATTCCCATGCATTCAGGCACTTCTGATGAATAAACACAATCAAACCCATTTTGAATCAGATTATCCTTCTTAAAAATTTTTATTAATCCAACATGATATTTAAAATCTATATTTTGTTCATCAGGAATATTATTAAGAGCAAATTCAATCTTTCTGTCATTTTCTAAATTAATAATATTTACATAATTATCTTTCCTTTTTCTTAAAACAACAATAGTATATTTATTCAGTGCTGTTGATAACAATATACCATCATTGTAATGAGTGTGGTCTCCAAGAAGAATCATACTTACTGGTGTAACTGTTATGGCAGAGTTGCTGGAATCTCCAAAAGCTTCTTCAAATTTTGATTTGACCAGCAATGTCTTTTCAAAAATCTGTTCTGAAGTATTGTACTCATCAAATATTTTCATTATCCACCTTTTAGACTTTATAGAGCAAAGAATATTTTTGTCTTATTAAACACTTCAATAAACAGTATTTTATAAACGTAAAACAGAAATTACTATAATTTTTCTGCAAATTTACAAAAAAGTATATTAAATCAGGAATGAATGCTTGAATTTAAATTAAATAACAATCGTGAATTATTAGTGGGTTATTTAATTTCACAAAACAATTTTTAATTCAAGTGTAGTTTAGAAATGAGTTTTTATTTGTTTTAAAACTGCACCAGTTATTGGTTCTAAAATTATTTTCTTAGAAATTTTATATAGGGGTTTTATACCTGCAGACTCTTTATCAACAAGAACTTCCCAGGCACCATTAGGGAGAGGAAATTCAAGATTCTTATCCTGTTCTGCATTAAAAAGCACCATAAAGATATCATCTTCACTTTTTAATAAGTAACAAAAGCCAAATTCACTTTCATAATGGTCATAAAATGATATGTCATTATAATCAGCTCTCCTAAAAGCTGAATAAGTATTTCTTAGTTTTATCAGTCCTTTGTAGTAATTAAATAATTCTATGTTAATATCTCGATGATGATAATTCAAATAGTTGGTTGCATTATCTTTGTTATAAGAATTGTAATCAATTTGACCTTTATGTGAATCATTATATTTGGTCTTAGATGAGATAATTTTTGTGCGAGCAAATTCCTGTCCCTCATGAATCATAACAATTCCTTGAGAGGTAAAGAGAAATAAAGCTGCAAGTTTATTTAACTTCATTTGTCGGGGGGTTAGTTTTACAAATTTATTTACATTGTTAATAACTTTATCGGGAGGGAATTTATTGTCTGCTATTCTTATAAAATCTCCAAGTGTATAACCATCATGAGATTCTAGATAATTTACTGAATGTTCTTTTTTATAAAAAATACCATGTTCATCTTTTACTAATGTTCCATTAACATAACTCTTTATTCTTTGCCGGGAATTATTGCCATACCATTTACCAAAAATCCAACCTAATCCATAAAATGGATTTTCCCCTTTAATTCCATTTCTTATCTGGTCATTCCATGCTGCAAAATTTTTTTCTGAAAATCCTTTCGGATTATATCCACCACCCCATGCTTCCGAAATTAATATAACATCAGGATTAATTTTTCTTGCTTCACGATTAATCATTTCAATTGTTTCCCAATCAATCAAGGTGCCTAAATCAAAACGAAATCCGTCAATATGATATTCTTTCATCCAGAATAAAATGCTATCAAGAATTAATCTTCTTAGCATGGGTCTTTCTGTTTTTAAATCATTTCCGCAGCCGCTATGAGAAATATAATTTCCACTTTCATCGAGTCGAAAGTAATATTCTTTGTCAATTTGTTTTAAGTTGCCAAGTTCATATTCAGAAAGATGATTATAAACTACGTCCATTATTACAGCAATTCCATTTTTATGAAAAGCTTTGACAACATTTTTAAATTCATTTATCTGCTTTCCACTTTTTCCAATCCACTTATTCCATCTGAATTTGGTTTCGGAATAATATGCAGCTGGAGCAAAGAATGCAGCTGTCATATAACCCCAATAATTTCTTTCATAAGGATTCCATGAGTTTAAAAGATTTCCTTTCAGTCTTCCAAATGGAGCCTCACAATAACCAAATTCCTGAACAGGCATAATTTCAACTGCATTGACGCCAAGTGACTTAATGTAGTCAATACCACCTTTAATCCCTTTTTCAATTAATCCAGAATATGTCCCTGATTTTTTTGCACCCGAAGATTTGTGAGCTGTCATATCTCGAATATGCATTTCATAAATAATTAAATCTTTCCAATCAATTTTTTGCCATGTAGTTCCTTCCCAATCATAAGGTTCTTCTTTAACAATTATCGAAATTCGAGGATTAAAGTATGATGTAAAAGTTGCAACTGCTTTTGAATATGGGTCAATGCAAATTGGTTTGTAAGAATTTGCTAAATCTTCTCCTTCATGATAAACTTTATATCCATAAAATTTATTATTAAGTTCTGAATCAATTTCAATTTCCCAGACCCCATCGTTATCTTTAGACATGAAATATTCTTTATGAATTTTATCTTCTGGATTTTCAAAGATGCATAATCTCACCTGAATTGCAGACGGTGCAAAAAGTCTAAAAAATGTTTTACCATTTTCTACAAACGAACCAAGCTTCTTTGTTGAATAGTACTTATCTAATTCTTTACGTTTATTTTGTAAAGTCAGTATAGAAGATTCGATTATATTTTCTTTATCTATTACAAACAAGTATTCACCTTTATAAGAAGATTAATCCACACGGTATTATCGTAAAATTTCAAAAAATATTTTGTGAGAATATGAAATTATTTTAAAAACTAAAAACATATTTAATATCGTTCTAAATCGAATTAAATCATTTTAATAATTATCAATTTCATAATTTTTATTATAATAATAAAAACAGAGGATTAATTAATTGCATAATAATGTTGGAATTGTGAAAAAATTAATTTTTTTATGATGGCATTATTTCTGATAAAAAATAATAGCCCATAATAATGCTTGGTTTCATATATGATAATTAATACAATCGACCTGTTAATAATTATAGCATACTTTGCTATTATCTTAGTAATTGGAATTTTAGTTTCAAAAAGAGCAATTAAGGATATTGATTCATATTTCCTTGGAAGTAATGCTCTACCCTGGTGGATACTTGGGATATCAAATGCTTCGGGCATGTTTGATATAACAGGGACAATGTGGCTTGTTTATTTAATGTTTGTATATGGATTAAAAAGTGTATGGATTCCCTGGCTCTGGCCAATCTTTAATCAAATATTTTTAATGGCATATCTTTCAATCTGGCTGAGACGTTCAAATGTAATGACAGGTGCTCAATGGATTGAAACTCGCTTCGGAAATGGAAAAGGGGCACGACTTGCTCACTATATTGTGGTTTGTTTTGCACTTGTAAGTCTTGTCGGATTTATTGCTTATGATTTCAAAGGAATTGGAAAATTTGCAAAAATATTTTTGCCCTGGGATTTATCTCCTGATGTGTATGCTATAATTCTTATGAGCATAACTGCAATTTATGCTGTGAAAGGTGGAATGGTCAGTGTGGTAGCCACTGAGGTTCTTCAATTTTTTGTGATGACCATTGCATCAATTACTGTTGGTATTGTGGCAA
>JARYLX010000238.1 GCA_029907415.1 Melioribacter sp. | reverse complement strand
AAGGTTTTATCGTTGTCCCAAATCATCGAAGGATTGAAATGACGCATCAGCTTTGCATTACAACCAAAAGTACGACGCTCCCTTTACTGATAGAGAATTATTGTGGTCGCTCAACACAGTTTGCCGCGAGGAAGAATTGGTTGTTTGATAGAGGCAAACTGTGCTGCGTGCTTTTATTAAACGTTATCCACAATTTTAAAGAAAACTCGAAAATATTGATATTGCAAGACTAATTTTGGATTCTATAATCATTTTATTAGGACTCTATTTGATTTTAATCAAAAGCTATTATTCCGAAAAAGGGAAAAATCTTGCGACATAGGAAGATATTAAAGAGATTACGGATAAAATAGAATCTGTGAAATTAGATTATCTTAGGAGAATCGAGGAATATAAAAAAGAATTAAATATTAAATATGAACTTGAAAAAACGCTGATTAACAGTAAAGTGAAAGCATACCAAATTGCAACTGCTTTGAAAGAAACTATTATCAGAAGAAAGAGCAATTTGGGAATTGAGAAAGACCAAATGCAAGAAATTTTCAAAAATATTCCCGAACTATTAATTCATTTGAATTCTCAAGTTCATTTGAAAAATATGTTTCAAGAAGAGATAAAGGCGATGCAGGAAAGTTATAATGGAATAGTTTCCTATATTGAGCAACTTCGAACTTCGGGGACAAAAACATATGTTATTAATCTTGACACAATAGATTCAAATCTCGAAAAAATTCAAGAAAAATTGCTTCAATAAAAAGCTGTGGCTAACAAACGCTACAGCAAATGCGGGTTTGCGTGTTCGTTGAAACATTTGAAATATTTACATACATTTGTGTTGGCAGACAGTTGAGCAACAATTTAATCCCGCACTTGCCATAGCGTCAACCGTTAGGTAAAATCCATTACCGATAGAAGGGTTTATGTATGAAATATACCGTTATTAAAAGATACAAAAGCAATTATTCAGACCCAATTACTATAAAAAAGGGCGAGAAAATTAAATTAGGTAAAAAATATGATGGGCCAGAAGATTGGCCAAACTGGTTATACTGTTATAAGTTAAACTCATCACAAGAAGGATGGGTCCCAGAACAGATTATTAGGAAAACAGGTGAATATGGAATAGTAGAAAAAGATTATACTGCCAAGGAATTAGATGTTGAAGAAGGAGAGCAAGTAGATGGGACTAGGGAAATAAATGGCTGGATATGGTGTAGAAGGGATAAGAATTACGAAGAAGGTTGGGTACCTAAAAGTAATCTGATAAAAAATGAATGAGCGACTTCGGCTAACTTCAGATTTGCGTCATTTCTGACGGGATTCGCAAATCCCTTCGGGACTTCGCAAACCAGAGTCACGTTAACTATTAAAAATTTATTCTCTTCATCTCATCAACAATCTTATTAAACATTGCCCCAGGGCGCATCATTCTTCTTCCTGAATTAAAACATTTCAAATAGCAAACTTTTGTTACAAATGTTATGAAGTATAAAACATAAAATTATCAAACAACATATGTGTTAAGCTCAGAATTATTGCCAGAAAAAAAATTTCTAATGAGCATCAATAGAAAAAAGTCGAGCTAAATTGTTTTTAAGTAACACGATAAGTTATTTTTTACCATATAAATCTTACAATTCTTTTACTGTCTGTTCAAATTAACTACTTTGAAAAATTTAGACTTCCCATTAACAATTTATTTGATTTTGTAACTCCGCCCAGTTTCCATAAATGCTTTTATATTTTCTATTGGAACTTCCTGAGGCAAATCACACCCTGTGCTTAAAATAAAATTGGAATATGGTCCCATCTTAATTAGTAAATCTTTAACTTCATTTTTAACATCTTCAGGTTTGCCATTTAATATTTTGCCAGTTGGACAAATATTTCCAATAACAATTACATCATCTGGAATTTTATTAATTGCAGAAACTAAATCCACATTAGCTTCTTCTGAATCGAGACTTAGAGCATTTACATCAGCTTCGCACATTTTTTCGATTAAATGCATTGAATTCCCACATATATGATATACAACCGATATTGGAGTATCATCACATAATTTACTTATTCTTCTTACATATTTTTTTGAAAAATTGTCAAAAGCATCTGGACTCAACATAACTGCACTTGGTTCTAAAACACAAATAATTTGTGCCCCTGCTGAAATTAATAGTCTTACATAATCAAGTATTTTTTCGATTACGACTTCACAAACTAAAGTAAGAAATTCAGGATTAGTAATTGAATAAGTAGCAGCATTCGTTGCACCTAATAAAAGACCGGCTAAAGTGTAAGGGCCGGTTACATAAGCTCCTCTCAATATTTCTTTTGGCAGATAAATGTTCATCAACTTTACTGTTTCTACATAACCTAATAATCTTGTGTCATATCTAATGTCAACATCTTTTATCTTTTCTAAATCATCAATTGTAAAATCTTCATTAACTACTGTAGCGGATTCATTAACTGGAAAAATCGTATACCTCCCCAAAGCATTTGCTTCAACAGATAAATCCATTAATGGAAAAACAGCATCCAGGTGAAAAGCATCAACATTAGCTTTAATGACTTTAAAATGTTCATAATAATTTTGTTGAGCAAGTTTAATTGTTGAATTTACCAATTTTAATCCAGGAAAGCCTACAAGAGGAGCAACAAGCCTACGCTTATTTTGATGTGCATATTTTAGTGCTTGTAAAAGAATTTTTTCTTCTTTGTGAATTGAAGTCAACATAGTTTTTACTAGATTAATTTGACATATTTTATTAAGTCAATTATCAATTAAAATTTATTATTAAGTAAAATTTCTATTCAACTATTTATATCAGCATCTTTGAAACATTAACACTAAAAACAGTTAGATAATTTGGCGGCATTTACCTTACTCATTTCATATAAATCATTTTCTTTGCATCAGTAAAATTATCGGTAATAATTCTATAAATATAAATTCCAGAGGTTAATCCATCTGCATCAAAAACAACTTCATGATAACCTGCAGGAATTTGTTTGTTAATTATTGTTTTTATTTCCCTTCCTGTAACATCATAGATTTTCAAAGTAACAAAATCATTTTTAGGCAAATAAAAATTAATTCTGGTTGATGGATTAAATGGATTTGGGAAATTCTGTAAAAGTTGATATTCATCTGGTAAAGTGATACTAATCTCATTTACAGAGGTAATTAAATCTTTCCCATCACCTACAATTTCAATTTCAGAAAGATTGTTAATTCCAAATCCTTTTTGATTTAACATATAAAGATGATTATCGCATTCACCTCCTCCTGGCAATTGTAATTTTGGTTTAGAAGGGTCGCGTCCCATTATATAAGCACCAACACTATCAGTGGCTACGCAGTCTTTTCCCGCAATTAAAACATTATACTGTGCTGGTTGAAATGTTGGATTCCAAACACCTTCACCACCAATTGCGTTTTTAATTCCATCAATAACAGAAAGATGGATTGGTTGAGCTAAAAGTAAATCACATATTGATTTTGGTAAATGAGTATTAGAAGGTCCACCCTCTTGATGTAAAGCACCTCTTCTTGAACTATCATTTGGTAAAGTATAAAGTTGTTTTGGTACAATTCCAACATGATTTTTTATTGATCCAGTATAGCCTGCTTCGTAATGATGTTTTAATTTGGGGATAGAAACAAATAAATCAACTTCATCAAGGATTTTGTTGAATTTAAATGAACTATAATAAAATTTATCATTACCAACAGATTTTTCAATAAAATCTGAATAAGGCTCTGGTTTATTTAAGTCAATAAAATTCACTCCAAGATTATTTTGAATATCTTTATAACCAAAGTTATTAAATGATGCATCATCCCATAAAGCTTCTACTATAAATATATCTTTTGGATTTACACCACTGTCAATTATTAATTCTAAAGTAGCACGCATAACTTCTGGATGAGTCCACATTGCTTCCCTAATATCAACGCCTTTTAACTTTGAACTAAAAGCTGATCCAGAACCACCAGTAAGATTTATTTTTACAGCAACCCTTTTACCATTTTTGAACAAATCATTAATACCGCCAATCTGTTCAAATAAAAACTGAACTTTTTGTTTGACATAATTTCTGTCATAATTATTTGCTTTTGTAATAGCAACTTTTGTTTTGAATTCATATAGAGACTCAGCAAACAATTTTTTTGGTGAAATATATGGCGATAGCATCAACCCAGTCGACGCAATACCAATTGATTTAATAAAATTTCTTCTGGTAAAACCTTTTTGGTTCTTCATTTTATTCTCCCTTTTAGTTAATAATTTTTTAATCAGGGCAATGACTTAATACCATCTACTTTTATTTTCCATTTTCCATTTTTTGGGAAACCGGGTGCAGCAATTTTTGGCGCACCATCCCAGCCAGCTGCCATCATTGCAACTGCAGTCAACAAACCTCCATTGCCGGGTAAATAAATTGGCAGTCTTTCATCCTGATAATTATGACCATTTATTAAATAAGTATTCTTTTTCACATTCATTAACAAAGCATCAACAGCTAATTCAGGTTCACCAATTCTTGCTGCTGTCATTGCAATCATTGG
>JARYLX010000237.1 GCA_029907415.1 Melioribacter sp. | reverse complement strand
GGAATTTTGTAATAACGTCTTTTATTGTAACTTGCAAGTTGATTAACAATAGTAGCTCCGGCAATTTCTCCTTCAATGAAAACACTCAACATTGCTTTTTCGCTAAATTCAACAACATCAATCATATCAAGAGGAACTGTAATTCCTTTTGTGTTTTCAATATCTGCTATTATTGATTGTAATAACTTTTTTTTGTTTTCTTCTTTTGGACCTTCGTAGAAGTGGTAACTGACAATTGGTTCACTAACAATAGGGATGAATTGAAGTGATTTTAAATTCAGTCCCGATAACGAAGCTTGAATCTGTCCAATATCTGAGGTATCAACCGATTGTTCAGTTCCTAAATCTATTTTTTCTATATTATCAAATGAAATTTCACTAACAGAATCAATGGACTCAAGTTCAGCTAATGATTCCTGCCTTGATGAGCTTTGTAATGCTGTTGTCATTGTAATCGAGACGACACGGTTTACCGATACAGTCTCATTGTTTTTAGACATGACAGTGAGTTTTACATCATTACCTTCATTATATATGCAAACGATTTGTTTCATATTACACGGCTTTTAGTAGTTGCATAATACGTGTTTTATTATTTGCATAAGCAATAGCATTCTCCTTTGAAATTTTTCTTTCAGTATAAAGACGCAGCAAATCCTGTTCCATAGTAATCATTCCTTGTGGGCCACCCTGATTAATCATCATATAAATTTCGCTTGTATTGTTATTTTTTATTGCTGCTCTAACACTTGGAGTTACAATCAGCACTTCTTTTGCAAGAACTCGTTTGCCGTCTAGACTTGGAACTAATTTTTGAGATACAACAGAAATTAGAACATCAGCTAATCGGTTTCTAACTCTTTCCTGTTCAACAGGGTGAACTTCTGCAATTATGCGGTCAATAGATTCAACTGCAGATGATGTGTGTAATGTAGAAAATACCTTATGACCTGTATCAGTTACCTCCAGAGCAGCCATTATTGTATCCGGGTCTCTCATTTCTCCAATTACAATTATATCTGGGTCCTGTCTTAATGATTGAATTACACCATCTTTGAAGGATAAAACATCTCTTCCAACTTCTCTATGTTTTATAATTGAAACTTTTGAAGTATGAACATATTCAACTGGTGATGCAATTATAACTATATGGCATGGGTCAAATTGATTATGGTAATCAATAATTGCATCAAGAGTTGTCGATTTACCTGAACCAGTAATTCCAGTTACAAGCGATAAACCGAACTTTATATAATTGTGGCTCATTGTTTTTATTGCAAGGGGATGGAATTCAAGTGATTCAATCGGACGAATTTTAGCCTGAATTGCTCTCATATTTAGAGCTAAGGTATCAAGGTCGAAATATGCATCGGCACGAAAGCGAACATTTGTATTTTGTTTTGGATAGAAAAATGAATAACTGAAATCCAAATTTCTTTGTTCAAGTAAATAATTTCTCTGATTTTTATTAAGAAGAGAAATTATTAAGACAGCAGCTTCATCCGTATTCATTGTTGGTAAATCTTTAACCCGTTCTTTCTTTCCATAAATTCTAAACCAAACATAACCTTGAGTGCCGAATCCACCAATTTCAACATCGGATGCTTGACGTTCAATCATTAAACTCAAAATATGATTTGCAAATTGAATGATTTGGAGTTTTTCATTGTCGGTAAGCTGTTCAATATTATCAGCAATAAATTTTACTCGCTCTGGGCCAAAAACAGTAGGAGGAATTTTATTTGCAAACTTAGTCAATATTTGTTTTGCTTCTTCAATCATATTGATAAACGAGATTTTTCAAATTAGTTTTATTTTTTTATTTAACATAGTTTAATTGATTTTAAAATCAAAGAAATAAATTTATTTGTATTAAAAACAATAATTCCTTATAAATTTCCAATAACAATTTTATTATCGAGAATTAATGCCGAGTTTTTTATTGAAATATTATTAATCTTCCATAGTAGCAGCTATTACTTCCTGAATAGAAGTTAGACCCATTTTAACTTTTTCGAATCCAGATTCTCTTAAGCTAATGGTTCCATCCTTTCTTGCCTGTTCACGAATAGCTTCTTCGTCAACTTCATCACCTGAACGAACAATTATTCTTCTTATTTCTTTTGTAAAGTAGAGAGCTTCGTGTATTGCCATTCTTCCTTTATAACCGGTATTGTTACATTTATCGCAGCCCACTGCTTCATAAATATCATAACCATGCCAGTCCTCTAACTTAAGTCCTGCAGATAAAATATGTTCTTCCAGATTTGTTACTTTTCTTTTGCAGTGTTCACATAATTTTCTAATTAATCTTTGAGCTACAATAATATTAATTGCATAAGCAATTAAGAAAGGTTCAACGCCCATTTTATATAGGCGAGCAACAGCACTTGGTGCATCATTAGTGTGAAGTGTTGAAAATGTTAAGTGACCAGTGTTAGCAAGTTTAATTGCGGTTTCGGCTGTTTCTTTATCGCGCATTTCACCGACGAGGACAATGTCTGGGTCGTGTCGTAATATTGCTCTTATTGCCTGCTCAAAATTCATTTTATAACCAATTTTAAGCTGGCGTGCACCTTCAATAACATATTCTACAGGGTCTTCAATTGTTAGAACATTTTTAGATGGATGGATAACCTGATACAAAGCAGCAATTAAAGTAGTTGATTTACCACTTCCTGTAGGCCCGGTTAAAATTATCATCCCCTGAGGTTGATTGATTGCTTTTACAAAAGCTTGATGAGCGTAACCCGTAAGTCCAAGTTTGTTCAAATCTTTTATTACTTTTCTATCATCAAGAACTCTTATGACAATACTTTCAAATTTATTTTTTAATTCTGTTCCAACCATAGGTAAAACTGAAACTCTAAAGCGAATTATGTGTCCATCAATTTCCCTTTGAATAAAACCATCCTGAGCCTTTTCTCTTTCAAATCTATCCAGACCTTTTGAGCGGTCTTTAACAACTGCCATAACAGCTTCTGGCATTGTATTTTCCTGAACATGCCATAATTGCAGTTTACCATCTATTCTAAAGTGAATCTCAGTTTTCATTGCCCCTTTCGGAATTATATGAATATCACTTACACCTTTACGCACTGCTTCTACAAGAGCTGCTTCAATTAAGTTAATTAAAGCACTTTTATTTATTTCAGCATCTAATTCTTCTTCGTCAATTGTTTCTTCTTGAACAACATGAAGTTCTTCGCCGGCTTCTTCAATCATTTTTAAATAAACATTCTCGGAAGAAATTATCATGTTTATAAGTTTATCATAATCTTTTTTACGCAGATAGTTTATTTCATACTTTTTTGCATTTAATGCATACGCTACTTTTGCAATTGCTCTGTCTGTTGGGTCAACAGCAGCAAGTATTAATTTATCTTTTACTTTGTCATCATACTTAAATGGAATGATGCGATGTTCAAGAAGCATTTGTTTAACTTCTTGAGGCTGACGATTAATTAAATTTTTTATTTCATTGATTCTTTCTTCTGGTAGTTCTTCAGGACGAATATTTAGTTCTTTGAAAGCATAGAGAATTGCAACTTCACGGAATATAACATCGTGTTCAAAACCAAATTCTTCAACTAGTATTTGAGCAAGATTTCGTTTTTTATTTGTCTGGTCTGCCTCTTTTGCTTTTAATGCTTGTTCTAAAATTTTTGAATCAATTATTCCTTTTTTTAATAATAGGTAGCCAATTTTATCTGCCATTTCCAAGTGTGTATCCAACATAACTTTACTCCTTTTCTTTTAACTTGCATTTATGTCAATTTAAGTTTATGGCAACATAATTTAATAATTATCATTGTGCTAATGGTGATTTAGGACTTATAGTTGCAGTTTCTGCTGAAATTAAAGTTAATGCAATCATAACAATCATAATAATCATAGCTATTGCAAGTTGAACCATTTCAATCACATTTTTTAATCTAAATACAGTTTCACTTTCATAATAATTAGCAAGTTGAAGAGCAGTATTCTTAATTGTTCCAGTTTCTTCCCCTGAGTGAAATCTTGATAAAGCAGTATCTGTAAATACACCGCTTGCCTGAAAAGCTTCAGTAATTCCAATCCCTTTTTTAATCATTAATGGGATGGCAACATTTTTAATTTGATTTTCAAAATAACTATTGCCAGTAGCTTCGGCTGCAATTCTAATAGGTTCAATGCTTTCAGCAGAACCTGTATAGAGTGTATAAAATACACGGCAAAAAACTTCAATGTTTGTTTTGTGAATTAGATTTCCAATTATTGGAATTTTATACATAAGTCTATCAATTACCAATTTTCCTTTTTTGGTTTTAGCAAATTGAATTAAAAATATTGGAGGAATTATAATAGCTAATGATACCCAGAGAATATTTCCAATTAAGAAATCACTAATTTTTAGTGTGGCAGCAGTGAGCGGTGGTAAATCAATTTTAAATTTGATAAACAATTTAGCTGTTTCGGGAAATATATAACCAACATAAAATATTACAGCAAGAAACAATACGAACAAAGTAACTAATGGTGTAATTAAAGCACTTCTTAAATTCTTTTTAAATTCCTGCTGACGCTCGAGAAATTTTGCTGTTG
>JARYLX010000236.1 GCA_029907415.1 Melioribacter sp. | reverse complement strand
AAAATCAACTCTAAATTTTTTCAGAGAATCTTGTATGAGTTTATTATTGGTTTAGAATTATGTTTACTGTCATTCCAGGTCGAAGTTCTTTTATTCGATCTGTTGGCTTCAATCTGATTTCAAATGTTCTGATATCAAATTCATCTTTTTGATTTGTCGGTCGCCAATTAGCGAAATCACCAATTGGAGAAATGTAGTAGACTTTAAATTTTACTTTCCTGTCAGCAAGTGCTTTAATTTTTCCGAGAAATTCATCACCGATTTTAATTCCGTTCATTTCATCTTCCTTAAGCTGAATTGTAACCCAATAATCATTTGAATCAATAATTGAGAACACAGGATAGCCGCTTGAAATAATTTCGCCCTGATTAACAAGTTTCTTCTGTAATTCACCATCAATTGGACTTTTTATTTCAAGTTCCTGCTGATAAGCCAAAGCTTCCTTGTAACCATTTTCTGCCTGATAGTAAAGACCTTTTGCCATTTCGATTTCTTCATATCGCGCACCCTTAACAACCATTTCATATTTTGACTTTGCAGCACTCATTTGCTCAAAAGCTGCTTTATACTGAAACTCATACACATCTTTTTCCTGAGCAGAAATTAAACTATCGCGATAAAGATTCATCATCCTTTCATAAGTTTTCTGCGCAAGTTCAAACTGATGTTTTGCCTGGAGATATAATTTTTCAGTCGCTTCTTTTTCTTCAGGACGAGCGCCATTCAATGCCATTTGATATTTGAATTTTGCTGCTTCAAGCTGACCTTTTGCCTGTTCAACTTTTGCATTCATCTCTTTGCTTTCGAGTCGCGCAAGTATTTGCCCTTTAGAAACAAAATCGCCTTCTTTTACGAATATTTCTTCAACTCTTCCCGGAATTTTTGAAGCAACATTTACAGTAGTTGTTTCGATTAATCCGGTAACAACTTTTTCTTCGCTTTTGGTGGATTGAACTAAGATAACAATCACAGAGATAAGTGCAAGTATAAATGGTAATACGATAATGTATTTTCTGAATTTCATTTTTAGTTCTCCTTATTTTTCAAAATCGAAATTACTTTTTGTGGATTTCCAACAGTTGTGTATAAGTCAGTAAGATTTGAATAGTAATCAAACAAATATGATTTGGAATCAATCAATGCTTTTTCATAAGCTAGATTTGCATCAACAACTTCAAGCGATGTTCCTAAACCGGTTTCAAATCTTTTTTCGTTTAGTCTAAGATTTTCTGCAGCCAGACTAATAGTTGGATTATTTCTAAGAAAATTTTCCTTCGCATTCAGAATGTCTTTATAATTCTTATTCACAATCAATGAAATTTTATCTTCAATATTTTTCTGAAGAGAGTTCACTTCTTCAATAAGATAATTTGCTGCCTGAAGTTTCGCGTAATCACGCAATCCATTGAATAAGTTTAAGTTCATTGTTAATCCAACAGCCCAGCGAGGTTCAAGAGCTGATAAATATTCAGGATAAAGTTCATACTTACCAAAAGCTGCTATTGTTGGTAAAAACGAACTTCGTTCAACATTATATTTTTGTTCTGCCTGTTGTTTCTTTAATTCAATCAGCTGCAAAATATTATTTTCATTCTTCGCCTGGTTTAGTAATGATTCGATGGAATCATTAAACTCGTTAAATAATAATGAGTCATCAACTGTAATTTGTTCATTCAGATCCATTCCCATTTCATTTTTCAAAGCCAGATAAGCAAGCTCGAGTTTGTTCTTTTCTTCAAAAAGATTTTTTTCAGCATCAGCCAAAGCAACTTCGGCACGAAGTAAATTATGATTTGCAATAATTCCTTGTTTCAGCATTTTATCTGCCCGATCACGATGTTTCTTAACCGATTCGACAACCTGCTCTCTTATTTTAATTACATCATTCAACAACACAACTGCGAGATATTTTTTAATTACTTCTTTTGTTACTTCATCTTTAATTTGTTTTAATTCCTTTTGAGCTGAAGCTTCATCCAGTGAAGCATATTTCTTTGCAGCTAGGAGTTTTCCTCCCATGAAGATTGGCTGTAGTCCCACTAATGTTGCTGTTTTATAATCCTGCTTCTTTAACTCTTTGGTAAACGGCGGAATTAAGGAATTCAAATGATTACTATATTGATTGAATAAAATGCCACGCTGTGCCTCACTTAGTTGAGGATTTCCCTGAAGCAGATTATAAATATTTGCATATTCAACCTGATTCTTTGCCTGAAGCTGAATCATCGCCTGCCGGATAGGTTCTAAATCAATTCCTATTGGATTATTTAGATGAGTGTAAGAATAATTAAAATTTATTTGTGGAAAAAAATTTCCAAGTGCTTCAAGATTCTGATATTCTTTCTGATTTAATTTTGCTTCATACTGCTTAATCTGCGGATTATTCTTTAATGCAAAATCAATTGCATCTTCAAGCTGAATTGATTGGCTGAAGATTAATGTATTAATCAAAATCAGAATAATTATTAATTTTTTCATAAAAGACTCCATAAATGAATAACGGTTCATAAAAATTGCAAAAAATTTTATACTCTTATTCCTTTTTTAACTATGTATTTAATATCCTGACGCACTTTATTAAGTGGATATTCATCCGGACTTAAAGCCCATAGATGAAGAAGGTGTCGAACTCCACCATAAATAAAATTCTTGGTTATCTTTTTATCAAGATTTTTGTTAAACGAATTGTTGTTAACACCGTCATCAAGAATTTTCTCACCAATTTCGAGAAAATTATTATAAAGGATATTAAGTTTATTATCTTTCTCTTGCAGGAAATGCGGCTGTTCTTTAACAAACAGCAGAGCAAGTTTAGAATTTGCTGTAAAAACATCAAAGACAGTGTCAATAAAACCTTCCAGTTTTTCCGTCGAGCTCAAATCATCTCTTTCATTAATTGTTTTAACCAGCGAGATAAGTTTAATCCATAAATCACTGAAAATTTTAACGAGCAGATCTTCTTTACTTTCGAAGTAAAGATAAACACTTCCGGTTGCAACATTTGCAAGCTCAGCAATTTTAGAAATCTTTGCTTCGTGATAACCATCTTTTGCAAAGATTTCAATCGCTGCATTGATTATATCTTGTTCTTTATTTCCTTCTTTTCGTCTCATTAAATTACAAATTAATAATGAATTACTATTCAATAATAAATAATAATAAGTTATTTATCAATTGGAATGATATGAATTTAGTTTATGAGGTTGTGAATATTAATGATAAAAAGAAACAATTAATATTATGGTTTGTTGATTGAATTAAAAATTATTGCGTATTGGAAATAAAAATATCAAAATAAAAATTCAATTTAAGCGTGTAAAAATCGAAATTATTATCTCGGTTATATAAAATTAATAAGCTTAAAATAATTTCATAAATCAAATAATTTGTCGGAACGGCGGGATTTGAACCCGCGACCCCTTGAACCCCATTCAAGTGCGCTACCGGGCTGCGCTACGTTCCGATTATAATGTATTATAAATTTGGATTAAAACTTGTTTGATTTCCTCAAGATCCTTTTTGAGAGATGGTGGTTCTTTTATAGAAGTTGGTTCTTCTATTTTATTTGATGTTTGGTCTGAGCTAAAATTCATTCCTGCTAAAATTTTCTTTGCTCCTTCTATAGTATATTTCTCGTCACGAAGTAATTTCTTTATCTGTAAAATAAGCTTAATATCCTTATTTGTATAAATTCTATTACCTGCCCTATTTTTACTTGGCTTTAATTGTTCAAATTCTGTTTCCCAATATCGAAGTATGTATTGCTCAAGTCCTGTTAATTTGCTTACCTCGCTAATTGAATAATATAACTTTTTAAGGCCAAAGTCCTTCATGCAATTACCTTTTTACTTACTTGAAGTAAAATAAATTAATTATCATTAATTAGCAACATTAACTATTATTTGAAATTATTTTTTGTAAGAGCAATTAACGCATGAACTCCAAGTATATAACTTAAAGATTTAAATCCACTTACATAACCATCACAAACTGAGGCTGTTAGGGAAATTGTTCTAAATTTATCTCTTGATTGAATATTGGATAAATGTACCTCCACCTTTGGTATTTTACAAATTTCGAGTGCATCTCTAATTGCTACACTTGTATGAGAGAATCCTCCTGGATTTATTAAAAGTCCATCATAATTATTTTCAACTTCATTTATAATTTTTACTATCTCACTTTCATTTGAGGATTGAATAAAAGTAAATTCAATATCAGGAAATGTGTTTTTAATATTTTCCTGAATTGAATTTAAATCTGTAACTCCATAAAAATCGGGATTTCTTAGTTTAAGTAAATTTAAATTGGGTCCGTTAATTATTAGAAATTTCATGAGTTCTCACTTAATTCTTCAATAATTTCTCTCATTTTTGGTGTAAGGTAAATATCATCTATTCCAAGTTCTTTAAGTGCAGATGATAATATTAAAACTTTCTTTTGAAGCGGTGAAAGTTTATTAATTACAATAATTTTATTTTCTTTGATTATACAATACCCTCCCTTAAAATCTCCCCTCTCAAAACGAACTTTTGCTCCCATTTGATTTGCAAGCTGTTTTAAATCCTGTAAAATATTTTCAAAATCTTTCTCTTTAATTTTCATTTTACTTTTCTTAATGGTTGAAATA
>JARYLX010000235.1 GCA_029907415.1 Melioribacter sp. | reverse complement strand
AATTCTGAATCAAAGATTAAATTATATATTCCACCAATAAATGGAGTTTCAATCCTATCGGGAATTAACCAAACAGGTAAACCAATTATCAGAACAAGTAATGATAAACTAAATTTCTTGAAACGAATAATCGGCTTTACAATTTTTTTGTATTGCTTATAAAAAAAATCTAAAGTTGATGTAAATAATTCTGTTTGCTTATAAGGTTTATATGTTTTTAGATAAAGAAAAGGAACCACAGTTATTGAAACTATTAGAGAGGCAAATAGATTAGAACTCATACCTAAAGCAAAATGCTTAAAATATAATTTCAACTCACCGGTTAAAAATATTAATGGTATAAAAACAGAAATTACTATTAAAGTAGAAACAAAAAGAGGATTAAATATTTCTTTGATATATACAGTTAAATATTTTATTCCGCGTCCATTGTAATGTTTATCAAGATAATCTAAAACTACAATTGAGTTATCAACAATAAAACCCAGCCCAATTATAAAACATGTTACAGTAATTATGTTCAATGTTAATTTCAATAAATAAAAAAGTGCGAAAGAAAAACTCAACGAAAAGAAAATAGAGATAATAATTATTAACGGATATTTGTAATTTCTAAAAATCAAGAGCAACACTGCGGATAAAATAAAAAATGATAAAATACCATTTTTATAAAGAGAGATTAATTCTGCATTCATCTCTTCACTTTTATCAAGCTCTTTAACAATAATATAATCAAGAGGAAAAATTTTACTGAGCTCTTGAAACTTCTTTTTTACTTTATCAGCAACTTTAAAAGTATTAGCCCCTTGTTCTTTGCTTATAATTAAGTTTACTGTTTCCTTGCCGTTAATCCTATAATATGATTGCGGTTCTTTAAAATCTTCAGTTACATCAGCAATATCTTTAATTCTTATCGTCTGGTTGTTGAATAATTTTTTTACTACCTGATTTTTGATAATCTCCAAATTCTGAATTTCGTTTCTAATATTAATATAAAACTGAAAATTTTGATTATTGATTTTCCCTGCCGACAATATAACTTCAGCTTCTTTAACTGCATTAATAACTTCTTTATTTGAAATTCTCAGGGATTTCATTTTATCATAATTAACTATAACATTAATAATTCTATCAGAACCGCCTCTTATTTCAACATTCGATACTCCGTCAATTGATTTAAGTTGCATCAATACATGGTCAATTAGATATTTTCTTACTTCATTTGCACTCTTATCCGAAGAAATTGAATAAACAAGAAATCCCTGAAGATTCTCAAACTCTTCCGGTATATAAGATGAAATTACAGGTATTGAAATTCCAAATGGCAATTGATGTTTAAGTGCATTTAATTTTTCATTTATTTCTATTCGTGTAAAATTTATATCAACATCTGGATGGAATTCTATAAAAATTTTTGACATACCTTCAGAAGATTTAGAAGATATTTTTTTTATTCCCATTATTGTGGAAAGCTCGGCTTCTACTGGCGATGTCAGGCAAGCTTCTACAACTTCAGGGGAAACATCTGGCCAGTAAATTGAAATCGATAATTTTGGATATTCAACTTTTGGACTTAGTTCAATAGATATATTTAAAATAGATACGATTCCGATAAAAAAAACACCAAATAAAAATATTAATGTAGTAACAGGTCGAGATAAAAATATGTAGAACAATTTTTTCACTAAATGATTATTCTTTTTTTATTTGATTACATTTATTCTCGCATCGTGTGTTAGTGTATAATGTCCCTCAACAATTACTTCTTCATCAGGCTTTACTCCATCAATAATTTCAATGAATTGGTCATTTTCTTTCCCTGTTCTAACATATTTCCATTTTGCAAGATTATTTTCAACAACAAATACTAAAGGTCGTTTATCTCTTATCAGCAATGCGGATTTAGGAATTAATATTCTATCTTTAAGATTATCTACTTCGAGCATAACATTAGCAAACATTCCTGGTTTAATTTTATTTGAGATATTCTGAAGTAATACAGTAACTTTGCAAGTTTTTGTTTCTTTATCCACATAAGGACTGATATAAATTATACGCCCATTAAATTTTTCATAAGGTAAAGAAGGAATTTCTATTAAAGCATTTTTCCCGATATTAATTTTTGGTACATCATTTTCAAGAACACCGACATCAATTTTAAGAGCTGAATTATTTAATAGTCTGCAAAGTTTTTGTCCTGTTTGAATTCTTTGACCTATCACTAAATCACAATCGCCAATAACACCATCAAACGGAGCTTTTATTTTTGTGAACTCATAATTTAATTTAGCGCGTTTATAAGCATTTATTGCACTTGTAAGACCACTCCTGCTTTGTATAACTTCTTCTCTTTTAGCACCAGTAAAAATCAGCTTCATATCGATTTCATTTTTGATGTCATTATATTTTGCCTCATCAATTTTACCCTCAGAAAAATCTTTTTCTAATTTATTAAGTTGTTCTAAATATTCTTTTATTTGGGGATTTTGGGCATTCATTCCTTTGGAAATAGTTGTATCATTAGAATATTCCCTGACTAAAAAGCCATATTCAACTTTTGCATCTGTTACTCTTGCAATTGCATCATTTAATGCAATTTCATATTCACGATCATCCAGACCAATTAATAAATCACCTTTTTTAACATATTTGCCTTCATGAATATTAAGATTGCTAATTATTCCGCTAATATTAGAAGTCAATTCAAGTTCCTCTGATGCTCTTATAATACCGTTAGCATTAATATATAAAATTAAATTTCCCTTTTTGACCTTTTCTGTTTTTACATCAAAAACAACTTGATTAAGCTTATCATAATTAACATTTGCTGATTCATCAATATTTTCATTCACTGAACTTCGGAAGAGAATGAATATTAAAAGTATAACTGAAAGAGAAATTATTGAAACAACTGCAATCCAGAACTTAATTTTCATTTTAACCTCGAAATCAGTTATATTTTTTTATATTGCTGCGATAATTTATCAACATAAGTATAAAGCACAGGGATAACAATCAATGTTAGAAAAGTTGATGTAATTAATCCTCCGGCTATTGCAAGAGAAATAGAAACCCTTAACTGCGTTGCCGCTCCAATTCCCACCATCATTGGAATTAATGCAAAAATAACAGTAAATGAATTCATCACGATTGGTCTAAATCTGTCTTTGCCAGCTTCAATAATTGCTTTTTCGACTGACAATCCCTCTTTTCGTTTTCGTAGTATGAATTCCATTTTAACTACTGCATCATTGTCAGCTATTCCTATTAAAATTAATAAACCAATGACTGAGATAATACTTAGACTTTCACCAAAAATAAAAAGCAAAAGTATACCTCCAATCAATCCTAAAGGAACAGAAAATAAAATTATAAAAGGATATAAAAATGATTCGAATTCTGAAGCAAGAATCATGTACATTAAAAGAACAGAAATTAATAATGCAATATAAAGTTTTGAAAATGCATCTTTTATCTCTTCATTTATTCCTCCAACCAATATTAATTCCTCGTTCGATTTTGGAATACCTGCAATTATATTTTCAATCTTACTTATTATGTCGTCTATATTCACATTTTCAACTTTAGCATAGAGATAAAGAGTTCTTGATTGATCTTCCCTCCAGATTTCATTGTAATTATAACCAAATGAATAATTCACCAGATTTTTAATCGGTATTTTCATATTCTTATTTATCAAATAACTATTAAGGACAGAGTTTATATCTGTAATGTTGTTATTAGAAATTAATACTTTAATTCCAACTTTCTTATCAAAAGAAGAAAAAGAAGTGGCTATTGTTCCTCTTGTTATATTTCGAATTTGATATGCAACTTCTTCTGCACTTAGTCCATAAACAATACATTTATCTCTATCAATTGTTATTGTATACTCAGGATTCCCTTTATCAATTGCAATTCTTAAATCTTTTAGTCCATTTATTTTTGCAGCATTAATTTCATTTAATAATAATTCTGCCTTTGCATAAGCTTTATTTATATCCTTATTCTTTATTTTTATTGCTATATCATCTTCAGAAGGATTTATAACCATTGAATAACTTGTTTTTATTTCCTTGAATGAATATTTGAGGCCTTTAATATCATTAAAAATAATTCTTAATTTTTTTTGAACATCACTATAAAATTTATAAGAATCGAGTTTGATAACGATACTTGCTTTATTGACAGAAACCATTTCTCTATTTAAAAAATCAAAATCATTAACTCTTCCAATATTAGAAACAACAGCTTTTACATGAGGAATTGATAAAATATTCTTTTCAATTTTTGAAGTGTTCTCTGCATTGCCTCTCAATGATGTGCCTGCTAAATATTCAACTTCTACTATAAATTCATCCATTTCAGATTGTGGAATAAATTCTTTCTTCATATTCATAACTGCAAGTATAGTTACTGCAATCAGCAAAAAAGTTATCATTAATACTACTCTTTTATTTTTTAGTGACCATTCTAATAACTTTTCATATTTATTGATGGTAAACTTTAAGAAACTTTCAGCGGCATTAAAGAACAAATCAAATCTCTTCTTCAGAAAAAAGGTTAAATGTATATAAATATAAACGGCAGTAAACTGTATTGATTTAATCGCTGCAATAAAAGGAAATAAAAACCTGT
>JARYLX010000234.1 GCA_029907415.1 Melioribacter sp. | reverse complement strand
CATCGTGAATATTACTTTGCTTCTTTTACAGTTGACAAACAAATCGATTTTTCCAAAGCTCATGATGATATGATTTTTGCAGTTAAGTTAATATTTGAGGGTTTATTAATAAAATAAAATCCGGAGGTAAATAAGTGAAAAAGTTAATTTTATTTATTTTGTCTTTTACTATAATTCTCTCAGCACAACAAAGAGAGAAAATAGTATTAGACCTAAACAGAGCTATAGAACTTGCACTTGAAAAAAATAGTGAAATAAAAGTAGCTCAAATGGAGGTTAATAAATCGAAAGAAAAACTTCGCGAAGCTTTAAGCGGTCTTTATCCAAAACTCGATTTAAGTGCCCAGTATCAGCGTTACATTAAAAAACCCGTAATCTTTTTGCCACCTGGGACACCATTCAGTCCAGGGAATAAACCAGGTATTTTAGAAATTGGTTCTGATAATTCTTATAATGGTTCTGCTTCTCTTTCTGTGCCATTATTTGCATGGTCGCTTTATGAAAGCATTGGTGTTGCTTCGAACTCACTGGATTTATCAACAGAAAGTTATAGGAACACTAAAGTTCAGATTATCGGGAATGTTAAAAAGTCATTTCTTGCCGTATTATTATCCAGAGAAATGAAAAATCTTATGGAACTAAGTTTGAAGAATGCAGAAGATAATTTTGAAAATATTAAAAGACTTAATAAAGCAGGTACTCTTTCAGATTATGATGTTCTTAGAGCAGAAGTTCAAGTAGAAAATCTTAAACCAACTGTTCTTCAAATGGAGAATAATTATAAATTATCTCTTGAAGCTTTGAAGGTAGCAATAGGTTTAGATGCCAGTGAGGATGTCGATGTTGTCGGTGAACTTAATTTTGAAGAACCTTATCAATTGCCATCAGAAGATGAAATTATTCGTGAACTTCTTCAAACAAATCCACAACTTTCAATTCTCGAGCAGCAAGTTAAGCTTTATGAAAAAATGGTTTCTCTTGAAAAATCTTCTTATCTACCAACTTTAGCTGGATTTGGAAGTTATCAATATCAAACTCAAGCAAATGATTTTAATTTTTCTGAGTATCGATGGGTCAAAACTTTTGTTGTTGGTCTTCAAATTCAACTTCCTGTTTTTAATGGATTTAGAACTCAATCAAGGGTAAGTCAAGCAGAAATTAGTTTAAGTCAGGCAAAAGAACAAAAAAGAAATTTGACAGAAGCAATAAAAACACAAGCACTAAGTATTCTTTATCGAGTTCAGCAGGCATTGAAAAGAATTGAAGGTCAAAATAAAACAGTAAAACAAGCCGAAGAAGGTTATAATATTGCAAAAAGAAGACTTGAAAACGGACTTGCTACTCAATTAGAAGTTAATGATGCAGAACTTGCACTTCGTCAGGCAAGAATTAACAGACTTCAAGCAATATATGACCTCAAAGTAGCAGAAGCAGAATTAAATACAGTTCTGGGTAAAAATTAAGTTTAGAATTAAAATCAGGAGATAAATAAATGAACATTACAAAAATTCTATCAGTCATTTTAGTTTCTTTAATTATTATTATTGGCTGTTCAAAGAAAGAAATAAATAATGAAACACAAAAAATAATTCCAGTAGAAGTAAGTGTTGTAAAAAAATCAAGTATTGACAGAAATATTGAATTAGTTGGAACTTTAGCTGCATGGAAAGAAGCAAATCTTGGAGCTCAAACATCAGGAAGGATTCAAAAGATTTATGTTGAAGAAGGCTCAAGAGTAAAAGAAGGTGATTTGCTTTTTGAAATGGATGATACTCAACTTGTACAAGCTAAAATTCAATATCAAATTACAAAAGATAATTACGAAAGGATGAAGCCTCTTTACGAAACTGGTTCGATATCTCAATCGCAATACGACCAAATTAAAGCAGCATATGAAACTGCAGAAAAAAATTATAACTTGCTTTTGACCAATACACAATTCAGAGCACCTTTCTCAGGAATAATTACTGCAAAAAAATTAAATGACGGAGAAGTATTTTTGTTGGCTCCAACTGGAGGTGCTCCAACAATTGTAACTTTAATGCAAATTAATCCATTAAAATTACTCTTAAATGTAAGCGAGAATAATTTTAAGGATATTAAAATTGGTCAAAATGTTGAAATACAATCTGACATTTTCCCAAATGAAATTTTTAAGGGTAATGTAAGTAGAATTAATCCTACCATCAATGCATTAACAAGAACTTTTGAAGTTGAAGTTAAAATTCCAAATCCTCAAGAAAAATTAAGACCAGGAATGTTTGTAAGAGCAAAGATTTTATTAGGTCAAACAGAAGGAATTCTTGTTAACAGAGCTGCAATACTCAAACAAATTGGGACTGCTGCATATTATGCTTTTATCATTAAAAATAATATTGCTAAAAGAGTTGATGTAACTATCGGGAAAGAATTTGATAGTGTAATAGAAATTACAAATGGTTTATCTGAAGGTGATTATTTAGTTACAAATGGTCAGGGAATCTTAAAAGATGGAACACAAGTAGAAATAAAAGCAAAAGCAGAGTAAAGGAGAACAAAAATGCGATTACCAGAAATTTCTGTTAGAAGACCAATTACAACAATCATGTTGTTTGTGGCAATCATTATAATTGGATTTGTATCTTTTCAAAGATTGCCTATAGATTTACTGCCGGAAATTGAACCCCCAATGATAAGCGTTTTAACACAATATCCGGGAGCTAGTGCACAAGATGTTGAAATTAATGTAACCAAAAAAATTGAAAGCGGCTTAAGTTCAATTACAAATTTGAAAAAAATCAGGTCTACTTCTATAGATAATATTTCAGTTGTTGTTTTAGAATTTGAATATGGAACAAATTTAGACGAAGCCTCAAATGACATTCGTTCTGCTTTAGAATTTACAAAAAGAAACTTACCACAAGACGCACTTGACCCATTCATATTTAAATTCAGCACCAACATCTTTCCCGTTGTATTTTTAGCTGTAACTGCTGATGAGAGTTATATTGGTTTAAATAAACTTGCAGAGCAAGAAATTGTAGACCCATTAAAACGTGTTAATGGCGTAGGCACAGTTCAGGCTTTTGGCGGACCAATTAGACAAATATTAGTTCAGGTTGACCCAAAGAAATTAGAAGCTTACAATATTTCTACTCAACAAATTGGACAGGCTCTTCAATCAGAAAACATAAATCTTCCTTCTGGAACAATTAAAATGGGAAATATGGAATATAACCTAAGAGTTCCAGGAGAATTTACTGATGTCAACGAGATAAAAAATCTGGTTGTTAGTCAGCAGGGTGGAAGGATTGTTTATTTAAAAGATGTAGCTAATGTTAAAGATAGCTTAAAAGACAGAACAATTAATGTTAGACTTAATGGTGGCCGTGGATTACAAATAATAGTACAAAAACAATCAGGGGCAAACACTGTTGAAGTAGCAAAAAATGTAAAAGCAAAAATTGAACAAATAAAAAAGAATCTTCCATCTGATGTAAAAATTGATGTTATTGTTGATACATCTGAATACATTGTAAATTCTATTAACAATCTTGCGGAAGCTGTTATTCTTGGAGCAGTTTTTGTATCGATAGTAATACTTTTATTTTTAAGAAAGTGGCGCGCAACATTAATTATTCTTTTTACATTACCTGTTTCATTAATTGGGGCTTTTATTTATTTGTATTTTACAGGAAACACAATAAATATAATTTCACTTTCTTCACTCTCAATAGCAGTAGGAATGGTTGTTGATGACGCAATCGTTATACTCGAAAATATTTCTCATCATGTAGAACGAGGTGCAAGACCAAGAGAAGCAGCAATTTTTGGTTCATCAGAAGTTGGACTTGCTGTTACTGCTTCAACACTTACAATAGTTGCAGTATTCTTCCCGTTAGTATTTATTTCTGGAATTGCAGGAATATTATTTAATCAGCTGGGCTTTTTAGTAACAATAATGATTCTTGTCTCACTATTAGCTGCATTAACATTAATTCCAATGTTATCTGCTCAACTCTTAAAATCTAAAAAGGAAGAAAAACCAATTCAAAATCCTTACCTTAAAAAAATTGATTCATCACTCGCTAAATTTCTTAATAGAATAGATGAATTTTACAAAGGAATATTAAATTGGGCTTTAGACCATAAAAAGACTGTAATTGTAGGAGCAATTTTAATTTTTGCCGGTTCACTTGCATTAATACCAATTGTAGGAACAGAATTTTTCCCGCGTTCAGATTCAGGTAATTTTCAACTAACATTAGAACTGCAACCGGGAATTAGACTTGAAGAAACTATAGAATATGTTAAAAAAGTTGAAGAAATCATTAGAAAAGATTTTCCTGAAATCGAATTTATATCTGGACGTTCTGGTGTAAATGATCAGGGTTTCTCAGCAATATTATTTGGACAAAGAGAAGCTGCAAATATTTCTTCAATTCAAGTAAGAACAGCACCAAAAAGTAAACGACAGAGAACAATTTTTGAAATGGCTGATTTACTTCGTCAAAAACTCGAAGTAATTCCTGGTATAAAGAGCTTTACAATAAATACAAGCGGTTCAATGTCAATGTTGACTGGCGGAACAGGTGCTCCTATTGAAGTTGATATTATTGGTCCAAACATAGATGAAACTTATCAATTAGCTACTCGTATTAAAGAACAG
>JARYLX010000233.1 GCA_029907415.1 Melioribacter sp. | reverse complement strand
GTTCCATCTTCGGCAGTGGGCGCAAGAGATAGTTTTTACGGGGTCAGATGAACATCGGCACATGTTACCGTGTGCTGCCAGACTACCGTGAGAAAGAGGACTGGCTTCTGCTGTAATTTGTCAACTCAACAGCACATTGTCATCATTTATCATTTCCATTACCAATTATTACAAATGCCCTTTACAAAGCATATCCATTACAGTATATTTTTACATGAATTTTCATCAATTGAAAATATATTACCAAAGGAAAAAAATGAATAATTTCTATGGGGTAAATCCCAAAGAAAAAATTGCTTTTGATTTAAAAGTAAATTGTAAAATTCATTATAAATTTTATCATCTATTTCCTGAATGTAGGTATAAAATAAATTGGGGTTCTTGTGTTTAATATTTTTTTGTAATTTAAGAATATACTTTGTGAAGTTTTTATTATTTACTATCAAGATTAATTTATTTTTATATTTATTTGAATAAATTTCAGATGCAAAATAATAAAAAGCTTTGAAACAGCTTTTCAAAATGAATTTAATTTTATATGTTTATAATCCGAAGCACAATTTAATAGTTCTTTTAATACAAAGATTCAATTACGAGGGCTGGGGAAATGAAAATTAGTTACAAACAAGGAAGGAGAAAATGAAAATGCAACCAGAAAAAGGGGAAGCAGCACTCCAACTAATGGAGAAAGTAACAAAAGCAGGCGACAAATTCAGAAGGCTTCAAGCCAAATACATGTTTGAACAAAAACTTACAGCTCCTCAATTTGGAGTTTTAGAAATACTTTACAAAAATGGTCCTATGCCGCTTAAGAGAATAAGTGAAGAAATGCTTGTTACCGGTGCTAATATTACATGTGTTGTTGATAACCTAGAAAAAGAAGGTCTTGTTAAAAGAGTTCACTCAAAGGAAGACAGAAGAGTAATACTCGGTGAATTAACCCCTGCTGGAAAGGAAAAGCTTGATAAAATTATGCCTCAATATATAGAAAAAGTGGCTTCTGTTACTTCATCATTAACAGAGAGCGAACAAAAACAATTGATTGAGTTGCTGGAAAAATTAGCATTTTAATTTAATAACCGGAATGAAAGAGAAATCCATTCATCCATTTGCATTTTTTTTAGCAATCCAAATCCAATTGAACTATACTTTTTAACAATTTCTTCTTCATCAGAAATTAAAAGACCGGAAAGGATTAAGATTCCGGTCTTTTTTATCTTATTTTTAATTTCCTTTGCAATATCTAAAAGAACATTCTTGTTAATGTTTGCGGTTATTAAATCAAAATCTTTTTCAGAAATTTGATGAATTTCTGCAAGTCTAATTTCAACTTTATTATCTACATTGTTCATTTTAACATTTTCATTGCCATTTAAAAAACACCATTCATCATTATCAATTCCAAGTGCTTTATCTGCACCAAGAAATATTGAAGCAATTGCAAGAATGCCAGTGCCAGTTCCAACATCTAAAACTTTATCGCCATTTCGAATATACTTTTCTAAAAATTTCAAAACCATTTTTGTTGTTTGATGTTCTCCGGTTCCAAAAGACATTTTAGGGTCTATCGTAATTACTATTTGTCCCAATTTGGGTTGATATTCTTTAAAAGAAGGCTTTATGACTATTTTATCAGAAACCTCAATAACTTTTACATTTTTTTCATACTCTTCATTCCAGTTTTTATCTTCAAGTTCTTCTTCAATTAAATTATATGTCTCGATAAAATTATTTTTTTTAGCTTCATCAAGAATATTTTTAATATCACCAGCTAAAATATTTTTTGATTTATCTGCAAAAACTATTAGTTCATTTTCCATTTCATTTATTCCATCTAAATTTAACTGCCAAAGTAAGCCGCTAATTATTTCATTGTTCTGAGGCACAGTTCTGATTATAAATTGTTTGAACTTTTTCATTTAACTTACCTAATTGTTGTATATTATTTCACAAATTTTATCCTGGAAATCTCTTGCAATTTTAGGATTAGTTACAAAATTCTGCATGAATATCGAAAAAGCTATCAAATGATTTTTGTGATTAAACATATAACCGGCAAGATTACTTACACCGCTTAATGTCCCTGTTTTTGCTCTTACTTTTCTGTATGCAGCAGAATTAAGCATTCTATTTTTAAGTGTTCCATCATAACCTGAAATTGGAAATGTGTTATACAGTTTTACAAACAAATCCTCTTTTTCATAAAAAAAATATTTTAGTATTGAAGTTATTAGTTCGGCAGAAATTAGATTGTAAAAAGATAATCCAGAACCATCAACAATTTTGAATTTTTGTGGATTAAAATTAGCGAGGGTAATTAAACTATCAATTAAACGAATTCCATTTTTTGCATTAGCCGGCTTTTCAAAATAATTAAATGCAAGTGCACGCAAAATTAATTCTGCTCCTAAATTATAACTTACTTTGTTTGTATAAACTAAAATTGTATCAATATTTCTTTCGAATGAAAAAATTTTTTCTGCATTATTGGGAACATTTTTAAACTCAATATTACCGCTAAAATTAATACCATTTTCATTAAGCTTTTCAGCTAACAGCCTCAAAAAAAATTTTGCGGGGTTCACAACACTGAAACTTAATGTATCTTCTTTTGAATTGACTGAAAGATTACCGGACACAAAAATTTTATCCTGCTTATTCAATCTATTGCGTGTAATAACAAAATCAGAAGTATCTAAATTTGTAGTCAAAGATGAATTAACTACATCGAAATAATTTGTTCGGGGAATTATTTCTATTTGAACAGGTTCTCCAACATTTGAAGGTTTATAAACTATTTTGAAAGAATTGCCGTTGATTGACAGAGGTGATAGATAAGAAGCAAATGGATAAGGGTCATCGTCCCACATCCAGCCTTCGCCCCAGTACAAAGAATCAATCAATGAGATATCGCCATAAAGATTACCTGATATTTTTTTAATACCATATTTTTTAATTTCTCGAATCAGAGAATCTAAATCATTCAAAGAAAACAATGGGTCGCATCCTCCAAGGATGAATAAATTTCCTTTGCAAATAGAATCCTCAATTTCACCATCAAAATAAATACTGGTTTTGAATTTATAGTCATCTAAAAAAAGAAGTGCTGCTCCTGTAGTAAAAATTTTTTGAAGTGAAGCAGGATGTAAGAGCAATTTTTCATTTTTTGAATAAAGTCTTTTATTTTCTGTTAAATCATAAATATCAACTGCAACAATTGTTGAAGTAAAAAATTCATCTGTGAACAAACTATCAAGTGATTTTGAGAGATTAATTGATTCCGATTGTGCAAAAGAGAAGTTTTGCTTTACTGATATGAATATGATTAAAAATAGAAATAAAATTTTTTTGTTCATTTATGAAAAATATTCTCTTTCTCTGAACTCTACACCAAGTTCTTCAGCAACAAATTTTTTTGCTGCTAATGAATCAACCTCGCTTAGTCCTACAATTGTCATAACAACGCGAGAATACTTTTTTGCTTTTTTAGCAAAGTCAATCATCTCCGCATGCATAGATGGATCAACTCGCATTAATTTTCCATATTGAACCGGGTCAACAGAATTCAAGCTTATCGAAACAATATCAATTAATCCATCAAGTTCCGGAGTAATATCTCTTTTGTTAATATAATTTCCATGACCATCTGTATTTAATCTTGTTACACCACCATTTTCTTTAACATACTTTGCAATTTTTTTAACAACCTCCCATCTAATTGTGGGTTCACCGTAACCACAAAAAACAATTTCTTTATATTTCTTTGGATCCCCGATTTCTTTTATATAAGTCTCTGCATCTGGTTCTTCTGATTTTTTCATTTTTAGGTTGTAACCATTAATAACTGCATCACCTTTTCTATCGCAGAAGATGCAATCAGCATTACATCTATTCGTAACATTTATATAAAGAGAATTCCCGATTTTATATGTGATACTCAATTCCGGTTTTTGTCCTATACGAAATAATTTATAAACATTGTAAGAAGTTGCTCTTGCAACATCTTCAACTGTAAGATTTTGAATTTCAGCAATTTTTTCTGCAATAAATCGGATGTAAGCAGGTTCATTTCTATTTCCTCTATGTGGAACAGGAGTCATAAATGGAGAATCTGTTTCAAGAAGAATATTTTCGATAGAAATGCTGGAAACAACTTTTCTTAAATTTTCTGCTTTGTTGAAAGTAATGTTTCCTGTAAAAGAAATAAAATGATGCATTTCAATTAACTCTTTGGCATTTGATATTGAACCAGCGAAACAATGATACTGGGCTCTTAATCCGGAATCTTTATACTTGCGAGCTATTTGCATTATATCTTCATTAGCATCCCGATTATGAATAATTACCGGCAATTTCAATTTTAATGCAAGTTGAATCTGTTCTTCAAATGCTTTTATTTGAATTTCCCGCGGCGAAAAATCATAATAATAATCAAGTCCAATTTCACCAATTGCAACTACCTTTTTATTACCTGCAAGTTCTTCCAGTTTATTAATAATACCATCATTCCATTCTTTGCTGTCATGTGGATGAACACCTACTGCTGCATAAATGTTGTCATACTTTTCAGCAAGTTCTATTGCCTGTTGAGATGAAACTAAATCTGCAGCAGGAACTATTATTGAATTAACTTCAGATTCTTTTGCTCTTTG